>NZ_ATCO01000084.1:0-1097 GCF_000422025.1 Geobacillus sp. WSUCF1
AAAGAGAAAATAGGGGAACGGAGAGAAAATATGATGCCAAATCACAAAGACGAGATCGAAAAGTTGTCCACTGCCATGAAAGAAGCAAAAAGTAAACGAGCATATGAACGCTACCAAGCGATTTATCTTCATTTGCAGGGATATACCAAAGGAGAAATCGCAACGATTATTGGTCGATCCAAGAAAACTATTTATAACTATATTCATGCCTACGCCCAGCGCGGTCTTGATGGACTGGAGATGAAATACTCACCTGGCGCCCCACGTCGATTGACCCCTGAGCAGGAAAAAGAGCTGGCTTTGATCATTGAACATCAGCTCCCCGTAGATGTGGGATTCGAAGCAAAATATAATTGGACGCTTGCGATAATCGCTGAACTCATTCAACAAAAGTGGGGGCCAACATACACGCTTCGCGGAACAAGTGACATTCTGCATCGGTTAGGGCTAAGCTATACGAAACCGACCTATACACTAGCCAATGCCGATGAAGAGAAACAAAAAGAATTCGTCGAAATCACCTTCCCTGAAGTAAAAAAAAACTGGTAGATGGGAACATCGCCCATGTCCTCGTTCAAGATGAGTCGATGATTCGTGATTACCAAGCGATTCAAAAAACATGGTTTGTCAAAGGAAAACAACGAATCATTCCGACGTTTGGAAAACATCAAGGGCTGAAGCTGATTGGCACGTTGAACTACGAAACAGGGGAAGTGTTTTGCATCGAAGAAGAACGCTATGACGCGGAAACATTTCTTCGATTTCTTCAACTTGTGTTAGAACGCTATCCCACAGGCAAAATAGTGATGATTTTAGATAACGCTCGAATTCACCATGCCAAACTCATTCAGCCATTTTTAAAAGAACACGAAGATCGGTTAGAGCTCGTCTTTTTGCCACCATACAGTCCGCAATTGAACTTGATTGAAGGGCTATGGAAATGGCTGAAATCAGACGTGATTTACAACGTGTTCTATTCGAGTGTGCAAGAAATTAGAAAGAATGTCCAAGCCTTTATTCAGCGAATCAACCAGAAACCAGAACAAACGATCGATCGTTTGTGTGTTCAGTTGTAAATCTTTAATTCAACTTATATA
>NZ_ATCO01000085.1:0-31223 GCF_000422025.1 Geobacillus sp. WSUCF1
GAAGGAGGACGAAGTCCGTTTGCACTTCTGGGGAGTTGCAAGCCCCCACTTCAAGCGTTCGCGAAGTGGGGGTAGTTGACGCATCATAGAAGGATGGTGCTGCGCAAACAACACCCGGGAACCGCCGGCTGGGCGGGGCTTTTTTGTCGTCATCTTGCCGGGAGAACGGTGAAATCACATTTTGCTTAAACGGCGGCATAGGATTATGTTATACTAACAAATATTAAGGGACACGAAATACATCGTTCGCAAGGGGGATCGGTATGGGAGCGGAGCAGCAGCCGCTTATGGCAGAACAAAAAGAAAAAATATGGACGAAAGATTTTGTTTTGATTTGTTTGGCCAATTTTTTTGTGTTTCTTGGGTTTCAAATGACGCTGCCGACCCTTCCGCTGTTTGTCGAGCATTTGGGCGGCAACGATCAGCTGATTGGCGTTGTCGTCGGTGTGTTTACGTTTTCGGCGCTCATCGTCCGTCCGTTCGCCGGCCATGCGCTTGAGACGAAAGGCGCCGGTTTGTGTTTTTATTGGGGCTTCTCATTTTTGTCATTTCTGTCGGTTCCTACAGCTTGATCTCAAGCATTTTCCTTCTCTTTTTGATGCGGGTCGTCCAAGGAATTGGCTGGGGGTTTTCGACAACCGCTTCCGGAACGGTGGCGACGGACATCATTCCAGCGAGCCGCCGCGGGGAAGGAATGGGCTATTACGGGCTGTCGGGGAATATCGCCTTGGCGTTTGGTCCGTCGCTTGGACTTGTGCTTGCCGCTATGATTCCGTTTAGCCATCTGTTTGCCATTTGTGCGGCGCTTGGAGTCGCTTCGGTGCTGTTTGCCGCCGCGATCACGTATAAAAAAGCGGAAGCCGTGCATGGCAAAGGGGCGAACAGATGGGATTTGTATGAAAAAAGCGCTTTGACCCCGTCGTTGCTGTTGTTTTTCTTGACGGTGACGTTCGGCGGCATCGCCTCATTCTTGCCTCTATATACGGCGCAAAAACAGATCGGCGGCCTGCAGCTGTACTTTTTGCTTTACGCGCTGGCCTTGATGGTGACGCGAACGTTCGCTGGCCAGTTGTATGACCGAAAAGGGCATCGAGCCGTCTTTCTCCCTGGTGCGGGGCTTATTTTGCTGGCGATGCTTCTTCTCGCTTGGCTGCCGGGAGAATGGGCGTTGCTTTTGGCGGCGGTGCTGTACGGTTTCGGCTTTGGCATGGTGCAACCGGGGCTGCAGGCGTGGTCCGTCGAGCGGGCGCCTGCCCACCGCAAGGGAATGGCGAACGCGACATTTTTCTCGTTTTTTGATTTAGGGGTCGGCGTCGGGGCGATGGTGTTTGGCCAAATCAGCCATTGGTTCGGCTATCCGAGCATTTATTTAGCTGCTAGCGGTTCGGTGCTCCTTTCGATGCTTGTCTATCTGTCGGTCTTGCATAAAGAACAATCGCTTCGCCCCAGGGAACGAAAAAACGCTTAGGGATAACCCCTAGGCGTTTTTTCTGCCCAGCGGCGCATCGAAACGGCCTTTGAGAGCGGCTCGTCACCGCCGGGAATGCACTTCGTAAATGGCGAATTTTAAGTAGTCGCCTTCTTCCGCGGCAAGGAGTTTCGGGTGGTCGTAGCCGGCGCCGTTCCAATATACTTGGCGCAGCACTTTTTTCGCGTCAAATGCGGCATCAGCGATCATCTCTTGAAATAGGTGCGGGCGGACGTGGTACGAGCAGCTTGATGTGACGAAAAAGCCGCCGTCTTTGACAAGCTTCAATCCGTTTAAGTTAATGTCTTTATAGCCGCGCAGCGCCTTCGGGACGGCATGGGCCGATTTCGCGAACGCCGGCGGGTCGATGATGACAACATCCCACTGTTTGCCGGCGCGCACCGACTCGCGCAAATAGTCGAAAGCGTTGGCGACGACAAATTCAACGTTCGTGAATCCGTTTAACGCGGCGTTCCGTTTCGCCGTTTCGATGGCATGTTCAGAAATATCGACGGCAGTAGCATGTTTTGCCCCATACAGACAAGCGTTTAGCATAAACGAGCCGGTATGGGTGAAGCAGTCGAGCACGGTCGTCTCCGGGCCGATGAGCGGACGAAGAGCGGCGCGGTTTTGCCGTTGGTCGAAGAAAAAGCCGGTTTTTTGTCCGTTTTCAATATCGACGATGTATTTCACGCCGTTTTCCTCGATTTCGATTTCCGTTTCCGCTTCTCCGTACCAAAAGCCTTTTTCTTGTTTGAGGCCTTCAAGCTCGCGGACGGACACATCGTTGCGCAAATAAATGGCCCTTGGGGCAAACACGTCAAGCAAGCCGCGCAAAATCCAGTCTTTCCGCCTTTCCATGCCGAGCGCCAAAATTTGCACAACAAGCACATCTTCATATTTGTCGACGATCAATCCGGGCAAAAAGTCGGCTTCGCCATAGACGGCGCGGCAGGAGCGAACGCCGGGAATCATCCGTTCACGGTACGCCCACGCCTGACGGATGCGGTCGATGAAAAAGCGCTCATCGAGTTCATCGTTTCGGTTTTGCGTCAAGACGCGGACGATGATTTGCGAAGCGGGGTTGATATATCCTTTCGCCAGCCAATAACCTTGATGATTGTAAACGTCAACGAAGTCGCCCGGCGTCGCATCGCCTTCGATGCGGTCGACTTCACTTCGAAAAATCCATGGATGCCCTTGCTCAAGCCGTTTTTTCCGTTCTCTTTTCAGGATGACCTTCGCCATCGTTTCCACTCCCATTCCGTCGTCAATTGCTGCGTTTCCATCATAGCGGATTGCAACGCATAGCGCAACGTCGGAGAAAAAAAGATTGACAATCGTTCGTGCCATGGTATGATTAAGTGTAAAGAAAACTGAAAATTGCACCATCATCCACTAGGGGGGCCTTTAGAAAGGCTGAGATCAAAGTGTGCCTTTGAGACCCTTAGCACCTGATCTGGGTAATGCCAGCGTAGGGAAGTGGAGGAGCAGCACAGCAAGGCTAGGCTTTGCCTTGCCAACGTCGCATGCCCACGCCGCTTTCTTTACGCCAATCGGCAAAGGAAGCGGCGTTTTTATTTTGCCAAAAAGGGGGAAAACGAATGTCATTTGCCAAACAATTGCGTCAAGCGGCCGATCCGATCTGGCAGGCGAGTTTCCGCCATCCGTTTGTTCAGGAGCTTGGCCAAGGGACGCTTGCGCGCGAGAAGTTTCGCTATTACGTGATGCAAGATGCCTATTATTTGCGCCATTTTGCCCGCGTGCAGGCGATCGGGGCGGCGAAATCGCCGGATTTGGCGACGACAGCCCGGTTGGCGCACCATGCACAAAGCACGTGCGAAGCCGAGCTGTCGCTGCATGAAACGTTCGCCGAGCTCTTGGGCATTACGGAAGAGGAAAGGGCGGCGTTCATTCCGGCGCCGACGGCGTACGCCTATACGTCGCACATGTACCGCGCGGCGTACGAAGGGCATCTCGGTGATGTTATCGCCGCCATTTTGCCGTGCTACTGGCTGTATTACGAAATTGGCGAGCGCTTGAAAATGTGCCGCCCGAATGATCCGATTTATGAAAAATGGATCGGCACCTACAGTTCGGACTGGTTCCGCTCGCTTGTGGAAGAGCAAATCGCGCGGCTTGACGACATCGCTGACGAGGTCACCGAAGAGGATCGCCATCGGATGAAGCGGCATTTCCTCATCAGCAGCGAATATGAGTACGAGTTTTGGGAGATGGCGTATCGGCTTGAGCAGTGGCCGTCGGCTGAATTGGCGGCGAGCCGTTGACGCAAGACAAGGAGGAGAACAGGATGGAAGTGAAGACAAAAGGGTTAAAATTGGCGGATATTTTAACGACGATCGTCATTGCGATTGTGTTTGGCATTATTTACAAATTATGGGCCCCGCTATATAGCGCGGTGGGAGCAGTAGGGTTTCATCTCGATCAACTCATTTACGGCATGTGGTTTATCGCCTCCTCGCTCGCTTATTTGCTCATTCGCAAGCCAGGGGTGGCGTTGCTCGCGGAGATTGCGGCTTCGTCCGGCGAGCTGATCATGGGATCGCAATGGGGGCTTGAAGTGCTCATTTACGGGGTCGTTCAAGGGCTGTTTGCCGAGCTCGTCTTTGCCGCCTTCCGCTATCGGCGCTTTGATGTGTTCGTTGTATCGCTCGGCGCGGTCGGGGCGACGATTGGCTCGCTCATCATGGACTTTTACAAAGGCTATATTGAGGCGCTCGCCCCATGGAATATGGCGCTCTTTTTGCTGGCGCGTTTTATCGGCGCCATCCTCATCTCCGGCGTGCTTGCTGTTTCATTGGCGAAAGCGCTCGAAAAAACCGGAGTGACGCAAATGTGGCGGCCGGCCTCGAAAGACGATTACGATGCATTGAACCGGTAAGGCGGCGAATGGCGATGAAACAAGCAATTGCGATTGATCGGCTGCGCCTGAAATTTCCCGGGAGCGACGGGCTGCTGTTTCGCGACTTGTCGCTTTCGATTGCCGAGGGGGAGAAAGTGCTCCTCCTTGGTCCGTCGGGATGCGGCAAGTCGACATTATTGCAAGTGATGGCTGGCATCATTCCCCACTCGATCGATGTGCCGATGAAAGCGGAGCGCCTTAAGCGGCCGGAACGGTGGGGCTATGTTTTCCAAGATCCTGATGCGCAATTTTGCATGCCGTATGCGGACGAGGAAATCGCTTTTGCCCTCGAAAATCGAAGCGTGCCGCGCCACGAGATGCCCGTCCGCATCCGTGCGCTGCTGAACCAAGTCGGTTTGGAGATCGCTCCGCATACTGATATTCATACGCTTTCCGGCGGGATGAAACAGCGGTTGGCGCTCGCTTCGGTGCTGGCGCTTGAGCCGGATGTCTTGTTTTTGGATGAGCCGACGGCGCTGCTTGATGAAGAAGGGACGAAGGCGGTATGGCAAACGGTGAAGAAGGTGGGCCGCGGCAAAACGGTCATCATCGTCGAGCATAAAATTGACCATGTGCTCGACTTTGTGGATCGCATTGTCTTGTTCGGCCGCGATGGGCGCATCATCGCCGACGGCGAGGCGAAGGCGGTGTTTTCCGACTATAAAGACGTCATTGCCGCTGAAGGGATCTGGTATCCAGGCGTCTGGGACGACTATGACCGGACGGCAAGGCAGCGAACTCGCCATCAAGGCGAGGAGCTTCTTCGCCTCGACCGTTTTCGCGGGTTCCGCGGCCGGGAGGCGAAAATCTATGTTCCTAAAGCAACGGTGCACGCCGGCGAATGGATTGCCGTCACCGGAAAAAACGGCGCCGGTAAAAGCACGTTGCTGCACGCGCTTATGCAACTCATCCGCACGGACGGAGAGTATATGCTGCTAGGCGCCGACATCAAGCGGCAACACCCGATCTACCGCCATATTGCGTTTGTTTTCCAAAATCCGGAGTGGCAATTTGTCGCCCATTCCGTCCGCGAAGAGCTCGCCTACTCGCTTCGGCTTGAAGGGCGGCCGGAAGCGGAAATCGAGGAAACCATCACCCGCCTGTTGCGTGAATTTGACCTTGTTGAGCAGCAAGACCAGCACCCGTACCAGCTGTCAGTCGGGCAAAAACGGCGGCTGAGCGTGGCTGCTTCGATCGTCGCCGGCCAACGCCTCTTTTTGCTTGATGAGCCGACATTTGGGCAGGATGCGAAAAACACGTTCGCGTTGCTGGCGATGCTTGAATCATACCGTGAGCAAGGGGCGGCGATCATCATGGTCACCCACGACGAGCAAATTGTCCGTCGTTTTGCGACGAGACGGTGGGTCGTTGAAGATGGAGCGCTTGTTCGCGATGAGCGCCTTGCTGCTGTGGAGCCTGTATTGGCCGAAGGAGGAACATGGCGATGAACTGGGACATTCAGCGCCGTGAAACATGGCTTTATGAAGCGAACCCGAGTTTGAAGCTCATTGTGCTCGTCATGCTCTTTTTTGCGGTGTTGTTCATTCATAACCCGAACGTGCTGATTAACGTTTCGCTCGCTCTCTTCGTTTTGTTTTGCTTTGGCACCGGCTATCCGGCGAATGTGTTGTTTTGGCTGTTTTTGCCGTTTTTCCTCGTGTTTGTTTCGACGGCTTCATCGATGATGATGTTTGGCGAGGGAACGACGACATGGTTTCGCTGGGGGCTCATCCATGTTACAGCGGAAAGTTTTTGGCGCGGGGTGCACATCGGGTTTCGCGCTTTGGCGCTTGGGCTTCTCGGCTTGATTTTTTCGCTGACGACCCGGCCGGTTCCGTTGTTTTATTCGCTCATGCAGCAGTTGAGACTGAAGCCAAAGTATGCGTACAGTTTTTTGGCGGCCGTTCGCCTATTGCCGATTATGCTTGAAGAGTTTCAGGCGATCCGCTATGCGTTAACAGTGCGCGGCGTGCCGAATAAGGCGTCCTCAGCAAAATGAAGCGCTACGCCATTCCGCTGTTGTCGCAAAGCATCCGCCGCGCCCAGCGCATCGCCGTGGCGATGGAAGCGAAACAATTTTCCGGCAGCGGGCGGCGCACGTTTTATTATGAAATCGGGTTCGGCAAATATGATATTTGGCTTGTCGCCTTGTTTGCCGCTTTGATGTTCGCCGCCTACTATGTCGGTGTTCATTATCCGTATATTTCTATAAGCGATGTACGGTAGAAAGAAAGGGATGGCGATGGGGGTTCTCCATTTCGTTTCCACCGGGCGTCAGACGGTTGACGAATTCGCCGCGATTTGTGCGCACACCCATCCGTATGCCGACCTGATTCATATTCGCGAAAAAGGGAAGACGGCGCGTGAAGTGGCGGCGTTTGTCGCGGCACTGCTTCGCGTCGGGGTGCCGCTGCAAAAAATCATCGTCAATGACCGGGTTGATGTCGCCGCTGTCTACGGTGTCAAAGGTGTGCAGCTTGCTTATCACAGCCTGCCGGTGCGCGCCGTCCGCCGCTCGTTTCCGGACTTGACGGTTGGTTGCTCGGTGCACGGGTCGGAGGAGGCGAAACAAGCCGAACAGGATGGCGCTCACTTTTGTTTGTATGGCCATATTTTTCCGACGGACAGCAAGCCCGGTTTGCCGCCGCGCGGTCTGGACTCGCTTGCGGAAATCGTGGCCGCCGTGTCCATTCCAGTCATCGCCATCGGCGGCATTCACGCCGGCAACGCCCGTCGGGTGCTGGAAGCGGGCGCAGCCGGGGTGGCAGTATTGTCGGCTGTTTTTTTCGCTGCTGACCCCGTTGCTGAGGCCAAACGGCTGGCAGACATCGTGAAAGGGAGGGGATAGGGGATGACGCATTGGTATGACGTCGCCATCGTCGGCGGCGGAGTGATTGGGGCGGCCATCGGTTTTGAGCTCGCCAAGCGGCGGCATCGCGTCGCCATTTTTGAAAAAGGAACGATGGGAAGCGGGGCGTCAAGCGCGGCAGCCGGCATGCTTGGGGCGCAATCCGAGTTTTCGACGTCAAGCCCGCTTGTGCCGCTTGCCTTGCAAAGCCGAGCTCTCATGCCGGCCTTGGCTGAAGAGCTGAGGGAGAGGACCGGCATCGATATCGGCCTTGTCGAAAAAGGATTGATCAAACTAGCGACAACGGAAGAGGAAGCAGACGATCTCTATCGCCATTATACATTTTGGCGGGGCATAGGCGAACCGGTGCAGTGGCTCACGAAAGGGGAGGAGCTTGAAATGGAGCCGCGTCTTGCGGCGGAAGCGCTTGCCGGCGCGATGTACATCCCTGGCGATGGGCAAGTGAGCGCTCCGGATTTGGCCGCCGCTCTCGCCTATGCCGCCGCCTCCGCCGGCGCTTGTCTGTACGAGTATACGGAAGTGTTCGACATCCGTTCCGACAGCAGTGGGCATGTGGTAGACACAACAGGCGGGACGTTTGCCGCCGAGGCGGTCGTCATCGCTTCCGGCGCTTGGGCGGCGCGGCTCGGCGCGCGGGTCGGGCTTTCGCTTTCCGTTTATCCGGTCAAAGGGGAATGCGTCATGGTGCGCACTCCGGTTCCGTTGTTAAAAACGACTGTATTTGCGAAAAACGGCTGCTACATCGTTCCGAAATCAGGAAACCGGCTGCTCATCGGAGCGACGTCCACGCCCGGCACGTTCGATCGGCGCGTATCGGCCGGTGGGGTGATGAACTTGCTTCACCGCGCCGCCAGTCTTGTTCCGGACATTGAACAGGCGGAATGGGTGGGGGCATGGAGCGGCATTCGGCCGCAGACCGAAGACGGCTTGCCTTATCTAGGCGAGCATCCGGAGCGGCGCGGCTTATTCGTCGCTGCCGGCCATTACCGGAACGGCATTTTGCTCAGCCCGTTGACCGGTCTGCTTGTCGCCGACTTAGTGGAGCGGAAAGAGACGGCGTTTGACCTTGCGCCATTTTCGTTGACACGCCATATCGGAAAGGTGGGGGTGGAATGACGTTAGTGATTAACGGGGAGGCAGTCGCCGTGCCCGACGAGGTGAAAACGGTGGGCGATTTGCTTGCCCATTTCCGGCTTGAGAACAAGCTTTGCATCGTCGAAGTCAATGTCCGCATCATCCAAAAACATGAGTATGAGACGAAGGCGCTATGTGATGGCGATCGCGTGGAAATCGTTCATTTTGTAGGAGGCGGTTGAGATGTTGAAAATTGGCCCATATGAATTCTCTTCGCGGCTGTTGCTCGGCACGGGCAAATATCCGAGCTTGGACGTGCAAAAAGAAGCGGTGGAAGCATCAGGGGCGGAAATTTTAACGTTCGCCGTCCGGCGGATGAACATCTTTTCTCCGGAGCAGCCGAACTTTTTAGAGCAGCTCGATTTAAGCAAATATAAGCTTTTGCCGAACACCGCCGGGGCGAAAACGGCCGAAGAAGCGGTGCGCATCGCCCGGCTCGCCAAGGCATCCGGATTGTGTGATATGATAAAAGTAGAAGTGATCGGCTGCGACAAAACGCTCCTCCCAGACCCGATCGAGACGTTGAAAGCGGCGGAAATGCTGCTTGAGGAAGGGTTTATTGTGTTGCCGTACACATCCGATGATGTCGTGCTGGCGAAGCGGCTAGAGGAGCTTGGCTGCCATGCGATCATGCCAGGCGCCTCGCCGATCGGGTCCGGACAAGGCATCATCAATCCGCTCAATTTGAGCTTTATCATTGAGCAGGCGAACGTGCCGGTCATTGTGGACGCTGGCATCGGTGGACCGGCGGACGCGGCGCTGGCGATGGAGCTTGGCGCGGATGGGGTGCTCTTGAACACCGCTGTTTCCGGCGCGGCCGATCCAGTGAAAATGGCGAAAGCGATGAAGCTGGCGGTGGAAGCGGGCCGGCTCGGCTATGAAGCCGGACGCATCCCGAAAAAACGGTACGCGTCAGCGAGCAGCCCAACGGAAGGAATGAGTGTTGTTTGAACGAACGGTATTCCCGGCAGCAATTGTTTGCACCGATTGGCGTGGAAGGGCAAAAGAAAATACGGGGAAAGCATGTCGTGTTAGTCGGCGCCGGAGCGCTCGGCACAGGCAACGCCGAAGCGCTCGTTCGCGCCGGCATCGGCAAATTGACGATCATTGACCGCGATTACGTCGAATGGAGCAACTTGCAGCGCCAGCAGCTTTACAGCGAAGCGGATGCGAAGGAGCGGCTGCCAAAGGCGATCGCCGCCAAACGGCGCCTTGAACAAATCAACAGCGAGGTTGAGATCGAGGCCATTGTCGGCGACGCCGGCCCGGAAGAATTGGAAACGATCGCCCTCAAGCAACGTCCTGACTTATGGATCGATGCGACAGACAATTTTGATACGCGCCTTGTCATCAATGACGTTGCCTACAAGTACAACATTCCGTGGATTTATGGCGCTTGTGTCGGCAGTTACGGTTTAAGCTGCGCCTTCATTCCGAACCGCACGCCTTGTTTGTATTGCTTGCTTGAAACGGTGCCGCAAGGGGGATTGACGTGCGATACGGCCGGCATTATCAGCCCAGCGGTGCAAATGGTTGTCAGCTATCAGATGGCTGAGGTGTTAAAAATTTTAGTGGAGGACTGGTCGGCGCTCCGCGGCAAGCTCGTTTCGTTTGACCTTTGGACGAACGAATATGCCGCCATTCGGATTGATGGGGTGAAAAAGGACAGTTGCCCGACGTGCGGACGTTATCCATCTTATCCGTTTCTTTCCTATGAACAACGGACGAAGACTGCCGTCTTGTGCGGGCGCGATTCCGTGCAAATCCGTCCGCCTGCTTTGCGCCAGTACGACTTGAATGAATTGGCGGAGCTGTTTCGCCGCCAAGGGCTTCAAGCGGAAGCGAACCCGTATCTTGTCTCCGTTTCGCTCGGTGACAAGCGATTGGTTGTCTTTCGCGACGGCCGTGCGCTTGTGCACGGCACGAAAGATGTGCAGGAAGCCAAAGCCATTTATTATCGCTATTTAGGCTAAAGCGAGACCCCATGCATTGGCGGCCGCTTTCGTCTTAATATGGCAATGTCATCAAACTGTCAAATCCATGTCCTTCCTCTCCCCTTTTTTTCGCCATCTATATGGTATGATGAAAGCGGGGATGGAAAGGGAGGGAGAAGGAATGGACGAGTGGTCGGTGACGTTCAACATTGCCTCATTGCTTGTTCTTGTGTATTTCATTGGTTCTTGTTGGTTTGAGTCATGATGTGAAGGTGTCCCAAAAGGATCGGGACACCTTTTCTTATTTGTTATTTGCTGTATAAATTCAACACGATCAAAACGATCTATTGCTCCCTGCTTAGGAGAGCACGGTCTTTTAAGACAGCCATGTTTTCATTCAAGAAACTGGATTTATGGTGGAAGAAAAACCGCCAGCTGTAGTCAGTTGGCGAAAAATTTGTTATATTTAAAGTAAGGAGGGCAACGCCGGCTTCCGCCGGCCGCGCGCTCCGTGCAGCCAACGTTGTTTCCATAAGCATGATTCGGCGGAAAAATGGATATGAATAACATCGTCACCATCCATAGGAGTGTGAAGATTCGTTGGAAGAGTGGCCGTTAAGGTTATTCGGGTGGTTTTTCCTCTCCCTGCTTGCCAATGTGCTGTTCGCTTCAGCAGAAGCCGCGTTTTCCCTGGCAAGCAAGGCACGGTTGCGGCATTATGCGGAAGAGCATCTGCACAATAAGCGCCTCCAAGCGGTGATCGGTCAGCTTGACCGCGTGTTGTTGGCGCTTGCTGTGGCCAACCGCTTCACCAACGTCGTGACGGTCGTGCTGTTTACGGACATCGCCGTTTCGTTGCTTGGGGAACAGATGGGCTTGTTTGCCACGCTGGCGGTGATGACCGTATTATTTGTCGTCTTCGGTGAAATTTTGCCAAAATCGATGGCGAAAGAGCATGCGGAGCAGCTCGCCATCCGATACGCCAGTCTTGCCTATGCGCTGATGAAGTTGATGACGCCGGTTACGGCGTCGCTCCAAGCCTTAAAAGATCGAATCGCCAAGAGGTTCGCCAATGGGGTGGCTGTGCCGGCTGTGACGGAGGAAGATATTAAAGTGATGGTTGAGCTGAGTGAAGAGGAAGGGGTCATTGACAACAAAGAAAAAGAATTGATCCAACGTTCGCTCGATTTTGATGAAATTTTGGTCGGAGAAATTTTCACGCCGCGCGCTGATATGGTGGCGGTGGAAGTGAACCAGCCGATTGAAGAGATTCGCGACGTGTTTTTGGAAGAGAAATATTCCCGCATCCCGGTTTATGAAGGGGATATTGACAACGTGATCGGCATTTTGTCGGAAAGCGACTTTTTCAGCGAGCTTGTGCAAAAGCGGGAGGTGCGCATCCGCGATTTGTTGCGCCAGCCGTTGTTCGTTGTCGAGTCCATGAAAGTGTCCGATCTCCTGCCGGAGCTGCAAAAAAGCAAAGTGCATATGGCGATCGTCGTCGACGAGTTTGGCGGCACCGCTGGCTTGATTACGCTCGAAGATATTCTCGAGCAAATTGTCGGCGAAATATGGGATGAGCATGATGAGGCGGTGAAAACGGTGCGTCAAATCGACGAGCACAGCTTCGAGTTCAGCGCCGAACTGCCGCTGGATGAATTTTGCGAAGTGATGAACATCGACGTGCCAAAGAGTGAATCGCATACGTTGGGTGGCTGGATTTTTGAGATGTTTGAGCGCATTCCAGCCGTCGGCGAAACGTTGCAATATGGATCGCTGACGTTCACCGTCCGCCAAGTCGACAATCGCCGTATTCGCAAAGTGCTTGTCTCATTGAGCCAACCGCTTGCCGAGCAGGCGGGAGGCGCCTGATTCGCTCCCCGTTTCCATATGAAAGCGCCCCGGGCTGACGGCCCGGGGCGTTTGCCATCTATATGAAGTTGTTCGTTAAGGCGGTTATTGAATGTTGCCGAATTGGCCGCCAAGTTGTTGCTGAGCCATGGCGACAAGACGTTTCGTAATTTCGCCGCCGACCGAACCGTTCGCGCGAGAAGTCGTGTCAGCGCCGAGGTTCACACCAAATTCTTGGGCGATTTCGTACTTCATTTGATCAATGGCTTGTTGAGCACCAGCGACTAACAATTGGTTGTTGTTATTGTTGCGTGCCATCGTTGATCATCTCCTCTTAAAAATTTTTGATGGTTGGGGTGTTGGATTTGCACCAACACTTCACGCTGCAAGGCATGTGCCAAGCTTGGCTGAACCCACCGGCCCACCCGCTTTTGGCTTCGCCAGCGTCACTGTTGCAACGGATGGGTGGTTTCGCTGGCGGTACTCATAGTTTGGGACGTTTTTTGCCTGTTATGCATGGGGAGAATATGGGAATTTTTAACGTTTTACCGCTGTCACCATTAGGGAATATGTAAAGATAAGGAACATCCTAGAGGAGGAAGCAACATGAATGTATGCCCGCTGTGCAACGGGCTGCGCCGGGTGACGGTGTATTGTAGCTACTGCCGGCAACCAATGGAAGATCATGGGAAAGTTACAGATTATTTCGATGACTACAGCCCGTACATGGATGCGGACGTCATGAAACTTGTCGACGGCTATTTGCGCACGTATACGAATCATGAATGTGTTCATTTGTTTTACTGTCCGACTTGCCATGAGGAGGAAGTGCGTTTTATCAAGGAATAAGGCTGTTGATGGAGTGGAAAGGAAAGGCGTTCCGTTTTTTTCGGAACGCCTTCGAATGAATCTATATGAACAACAATGGGGGGTTACTTTTCATCCGCCGCCCGGATGCGCCGTTCCGTTTCAACGTCAAAGAAATGCGCTTTGTTCATATCAAGCGCCAGGTCAATCCGGTGGCCCGGCTTGATTTCCGTGCGGGCGTCGATGCGAGCGACCAATTCTTGGTTGTCGATGCTAAAATAAATCATCGATTCAGCGCCAAGCAGCTCGGCGACTTCGACGAGAGCGGTGACTTTCGTCGCCGGAGAGGCTTCAAGGAAGAGCGGTTCGTCGTGAATGTCTTCCGGACGAATGCCTAAAATCACTTCCTTGCCGACATACCCTTGCTCACGCAGCACTTTCATTTTTCCTTCCGGAATGCCAAATGATGTTTGGCCGACGACAAACTTGCCGTCTTGCAGCGTTCCACGAAGGAAGTTCATGGCTGGTGAACCGATAAAGCCGCCGACAAAAATGTTTTCCGGTTTTTCGTATACCTCGCGCGGCGTTCCGACTTGCTGGATGACGCCGTCTTTCATGACGACAAGACGGGTGGCCATTGTCATGGCTTCCGTTTGGTCGTGGGTGACGTAAATGGTCGTCGTTTCCAAGCGCTGATGGAGCTTCGCGATCTCCGAGCGCATTTGCACCCGCAGTTTCGCATCCAAGTTCGAGAGCGGCTCGTCCATTAAAAACACTTTTGCATCGCGGACGATGGCCCGTCCCAATGCCACGCGCTGCCGCTGCCCGCCGGAGAGCGCTTTCGGTTTGCGGTCCAAATATTGCTCGAGCCCAAGAATGCGCGCCGCCTCGCGGACGCGTTTTTCAATTTCCGCTTTCGGGAATTTGCGCAGTTTTAAACCGAACGCCATGTTGTCATAGACGCTCATATGTGGATACAGGGCGTAGTTTTGGAACACCATGGCGATGTCGCGGTCTTTCGGCGGCACATCGTTCATTCGTTTGCCGTCGATGTAAAGATCGCCTTTGGAAATTTCCTCAAGGCCGGCGATCATCCGCAACGTGGTGGATTTGCCGCAGCCGGACGGGCCGACAAATACGATAAACTCTTTGTCTTGAATATGTAAATTGAAGTCTTTGACGGCGACCACATTGTTGTCGTAAATTTTGTAAATATGATCAAGAATGAGTTCTGCCATAACCATCCTCCTCATCGCCGAAATCGTTTTCTTGCCATTAGTGTATAGAAAAATAGGAACATTCGTAAATGGACGAGGTGCACAAAAAATGCCGCCGATTTTCGGCGACATGACAAAAAAGCGGGGGATTACGAACGGCGCCGGTGCAAGATAGCCAAATAGACGGCTGCCGCCCCTTTGAACCGTTTGATGTCAACACCAGTTTGCTCCGCCCATTTATCGATTCGATATTGCAAACTATTGCGGTGCATATACAGCTTTTTCGCTGCCATCGAGACGTTTAAGTTGCATTGCAAAAACGTCTCCATCGCCCGCACTTCCTCTTCGTCGAATCCGTCAAGAAACGAGAGGGTTTGGTGAGCTTTCTCACTGACTGCTCCTTCTTCAAAGAGCGGAAGCGGAATGACGTCTTCCCATTCGTACACCGTTCGTTTCGGCCAAAAGCGCCGAGCGGCGGAAAAACACTCTTTTTCAAGGAGAAACGATTCATATAGCCGTTCATCGACGGAGCGGATTGGGCCGATCAAGAAATGAATGGCCGTATAAAAATCAGCGGCGAGCGCCTCAGCCATGTCCGCTAACGAAGGCGGCTCCGTCGTCCGCTTTTGTTTCGCTTCGACGATCAGCCCGCGCCGATCTTGTTCCCAGACGATGGCAACCGGGGAGGAAAATAAGCCGCGAACGGCGTCAGCAAACTCCTCTTTGTTGGCGATCGGCCGGCTGGCTGTAAAATGAATGAACCGGCAATACGGAGCAGCGAGCCGAGCGAGCGCGGCTGGGTCGCCGGTTGCCATCCATCGTTTCCATGCCCGCTCCTCTTCGCTTTCCGGTTCGCGTCGGCGCTCGGCGGGGGTGAAAAAAAGCGCCAGCAATCGCCGCTCCTGCTCTGTCAATCGATGCTTGGCGATGCCGATCTCATCACCATCGGCGGTATAAAACCATTCGTAATCTTCGGGGTGTTCCGGCTGACCGTTGATGACGATGTCCCCTTCATAAAGCGATTCGAGCTCTTTTAGCATCGCGGCGCACCACTTTCCGTCAAGGATGATGTCACGCCGAAGAGGAATCGGCGTTGTTTTCATTATACCAAATCCCCGCGAATGGAAAGAAAGACAATGGATGAAAGCGGGAAAGCCGCAGGATGAACGGGCGGCTTGGCCAACAGCGGTCGTTTCGAACGATCCCTGCCTAACGCATTGGCGGAGAGGCTTCATAAAACAAAAGGCCGACTTTCCCGAGGCGGGAAAATCGGCTCCGTTTACTGGCCGGCTTCGTACGGCGGCTCTTCTTTGACAAGATCGCGCGCTTCCTCCATGTTGACGTCATCGCCGTGGCCGTACACAGCACCTCCGGCCATCCCTTCGTTGATCATGCGGTCGATGTCCATATAGTATTCATCGCGCCCTTCGTACAATGAATCCCGGCGCTTGGCTTCATTTCGTTCCATCATCTCGCTCCTTCCTCTCATCGTTTTTCCTAAAGTTTGTCCAAAAGAGGCATACGCTATCCATGCCATTCATATGGATGAAAGAGGACAAGCGGCAAGAAAGGGGCGGCACGCGATGATCATGCTGATCAAAAAATTGCTCGAAACAACCGCCGCGGCGGAAGAAAAAGCCCGGCAGCTCGCTGAGATGGAAACGGATGAGGCATGGGCGGTCTATTTGGCTGAAGCCGAGCGGCAGCGTAAACTTTGGCAATACGTGCATTATTTAGTTGCTGGGGCTAACGCCGACGGTCGAGCGGAAAGAGAGCAAAGCAAAGCAGGCGCACCTCGTTGTGATCTCTTGCAAGCCATGGCGGCGGCTGAGTGGGAAAAAGCGATGTTATGCCAGAACGTCTGCCAAAGCTTAAATGGAGCCGCCAAACAAGCGGTTGATGCTGTGTTCCGCCAGGCGCTTCGCTACAGCGGCCAGTTTCTCGCTATGGCGTACGATGAGCGAGCTCGGCAAACAGCTGATTGAGCCTCTCGAGCCGCCGTGCCTCGATCTCCGGCTCATCAAACACCATCGGCTTGGCGTTGATTTCATAAATGTAAAGCTCGCGTTCGCTTCCGACGCCGATGTCGGCGGAAAACTCGCCGACAAAGCCAAACCGTTCGCCAAGGCGTGCGCCGCTCAAGGCAATAAGCCGCTCGAGCGCCGCTTCATCGATGCGTTCCTTGACTTCTTTGTACGGGAGGATGGTTCCGCCATGAAACACATGGGTCGTCACTGACTCGACGTCGGCCGAACGAACACCGATGCCGGTGATCGTATGGCGGCCGTTGTGCCAATGGGCGAGCACGCGCAAATCGTAGCGGCGTCCATTCCACTCGTCCGTTTCAGCCAATGCTTGGGCGATGTAGCGGCCGGACTGAATGAGTGATGCGAGCGCATCGAGCGAGCAGAACCGTTTTTGGCCGCCCGGATATTCGCAAATGGCTTCCGTCTCCGACAAGGCGGTGAGACGAAACAGCCCCATTCCTCTGGCGCCGTCATCCCGCTTCAAGTAAATGCAGCTGTATTGGCGGAGCCAAGCGCGAAGATCGGCCGCTGTTTGGACAGGCGCCGTCGGCAATAGATGCGGCCAGAGCCGGCGGTCGGACCGCAGCGCGTCATAAACGTCCGATTTGCGGAAAAAAGAGCGGTTGACAAGTGGAACGCCATGGGCGCTCAACTGGGCAGCCGCCGTTTGAAACGGCTCGCTTTCTTCTTCTTCGCGGCTTTTTACTCGATTGTAGACGACATCGGGCAGTGGAGCGGCCGCTTCGATGAAACGATGAATCGTCGGAACGAATACATATCCGGAGACCGTTTTCTCTCCGATGCCGGCGGCCGCACTGACGACGGAGATGCCGCCGGCTTTGTGGATGGAGCGGATGACGGTTTCAAGCCACGGCTTTTTCCCAGCCAGCAAAGCGGAAAGGGACGAGGCGCTGACCAGCACGCCGACGAGCGGTCCCACCCGTCCATATTGCTCGCTTACGGGAAAGACGAGATCGGGAAGGACAGCGGCGGGAGCAACCCAGCCGCTGCCGAATCGATAAGGGCTGCCCGGACTGTTGCACACCCACTCCCCGATGTCAGGACGGTAGCCGATCGTCAGCATGGCCAAAGCGCCTCGGGTT
This sequence comes from Geobacillus sp. WSUCF1, assembly GCF_000422025.1. Taxonomy (NCBI): domain Bacteria; kingdom Bacillati; phylum Bacillota; class Bacilli; order Caryophanales; family Anoxybacillaceae; genus Geobacillus; species Geobacillus sp. WSUCF1. The sequence continues at coordinate 17,334 of NZ_ATCO01000085.1, forward strand.
CGGTGATGGCTGTTTTGCTGAGGTGGACGGCGTAAGCGAGCGGCAACCGCGCTGTTCGTTCGTCTGCGTCCTTTAATTTTGGATGCTTAAAAATCGACCGTCCGGGTTTGGAATTGGCTTCAAACATCCAAATCCTTCCTTGTTGGTCAACACCAAGGTCAAAACCGATTTCGCCGATCAACGTTTCTGATGCTTCATCAAGGCAACGGCTGAGCGTAAGGGCGGCGTCAGAAAGACGGGCGAGCATGATTTCGCGCTCGGCGGCATCCGGGAAAATTTCTTCCAGCGTTTTGACGATGCCTCCGCTGTTCATATGGGTCGTGATGCTTTGTTTTCCAGCGATTTTGGCGGCGATGGCGCTCACTTGCCATATGCCGTGTTCGTTTTTGTTAACGTGAACGCGGAAATCAGCCGGTCGGCCGTTGACGGCAAGAAGCGGAACCGCTTGTTGGATGACATAGCGGTGAAGCGGCGCATGGGCGAGCAAATGATGCCACACCGCCATGGCGGTCGGAAACAGCACTGTTTGGATTTCTCCGCTTTCATCGCGGAACCGGCATTCATAGGCGTTTTTTTTTCGCTACATGATAAATGCCGCGGCCGAGGCTGCCGTCGGCCGGCTTGATGTACGCTTCACGGTAGCGGGCAAGAAACTGCTCAATGGTGTGCTGCGTCACGTGGGCGGACGTCGCCGGCAAATACGGCTGCGCCTTCGGATGAAGAGCGAGCCGGCGGTAAATGTCCCATTTGTTGAAAAAACACCCGTTAAAGATCGGGATGCCGTAGGTGGTTTGCAGCGTCTTCGTCATCGTTTGAAACGTTTCCTCCTTTTCGACGCGCCGGTTTGGTAGCCGGTTGTAAACGACATTCGGCAACGGCACCGTATGGCGTTCCCAGCCGCGCTCCGTGTAAAAATAGCCGTTCGTCATGCCGTTTTCCCAGTCAATATGGGGCGCGCCAAACAAAAAGGCAAATCCGCCGACTTGCTTTTCTTGCGCCAGCAGCTTGGCAAAAAAGAAGCTCCGGCTGCCGACCGGGCGGTGGAGCGACTTTGTGAATCCGGCGGTCAAAATGCCGACAAGCGGCCCGAAGTGAACAGCTTCATCGGTCAAAAAGACATGAACGTCAGCGGCAAATGGGATCGACAAGCATCGGGCAACGTCATGCGACACAATCACACGGTCGACAAGACGGGGGGAAGAAATGACCCGGCATGGGGTGACAAGGCTGCCGAACGCGGCTGATGTTTGCTAGATGCTTGGAGCGTGGCGGGAAGAATCACTGTATTTGTTTGTTTTTCGTCAATGATCAACGTGTAGGTCATTGGCTTTTTCCCCCTCTGGCCAAAAACAAGCAATACCGAAGCGGCGCTTCGTACAGTTCGTTTTGTTGCTCCGGGGGCAGAAGATGCGCCACTTTTCTCCCCGGCTTGGAATTGACATCCAAAATCCACACCGCCCCGTTGTCGGTCGCACCAAGATCCAAGCCGATTTCAAACAAAGGTCCGAACATGTGATCTATATAAACTGGCAGCGTGCGGATGATCGTCTCAACGCCATCGAGCACGAAGAGACGTTTTGAAGAGGAAAGGCGGTCGAGCCACTCGGAAAACGGACGAATGTCCGCGCCGGCGCAGACGTTGGCCACCCATGCCCCCGGTCGGCCGACTCGCACGGCCCGCACCCGCTCCACCCAGCGTCCGTTTTCATCCTTTTGCAAAAGAATGCGGAGGTCAAACGGTTCACCCTCCGGGGTCGATAGCTGAAGCAATGGCTGCAGGACATACTCGCCGCGGCGGCTCCAAGAGGCGAGGAGTTGTTCCAGCTCGCTTCGGCGGGCAATGACGGCCTGTTCTTGACCGTGACTGTCTTGGACGGACAGCGCCTTCCCTTTCTTTTGAAAGATGCCAATACCGCGTCCCCCGGAGCCGTGCACCGGCTTGGCGATGGCGGCTTGTTCGCGGCGGAGAAGCGCAAGCACATCATCGGCGCGCTCAAGACGGACAGTCGGAGGCACGTATGCGGACAAGAGCGGGTGAGAGGAGAGCGCTTCATATACGTCCCATTTGCCCGGCAGGCCATAGCCTAAAAACGTGAGGTCAGGTCGCTGCTTCAACCAGTTCATAATCGGTTTTGCTTTTTTGGACCGCTCATCATGGCCGTAAAAGCAGCGGTCATATAAAAATGGCGGAATGGCAAAGACGGCGTTTGTCCATTCGTTCGTTTCCTCTTGAAAGAGAAAGCCGCGGACGTTTTCCGTCTGCGGATCGATCGATAGCGGTGAAAAGCGGCAGACGGAAATGCCGTAGCGTCTGGCGCGTTTCGCCACCTCCGTGCAATACGTGTGGTCTTGCTGTTCGTCAAGGGTGACAAAACCGAGTGAAAGCAAAACGGTTCACTCCTTTTCCTCCATCAATGTCAAACTATAGTCGATGATCGCCTTCGCCGACGGGCGGACCGATTGGTAGGAAGCGGCCATATCCGTCTGTTTCGACGGCTTCGTATTCACCTCGATGATCCACGGCTGGCCATGGATGTCAATGGCAAGATCAACGCCAAACTCTCCATACAGTCCTTCCGCTTCCGAGGCGAGAACGGCGGCGGATTCCAGTGCGATTTCTTTCAGAAGCTGTTTTTGCTGGAACGCGTCAACTCTCGTGTACCACTTCCGCAAGACGTCATTGACCGCCATGAGCTCCCCGCCGCGGGCAAGGTTGGCCACGAATTGGCCGGGCGGCGCGATGCGGGCGACGGCGGAAGTGACGCGCCAATCATTGTGGCGGACGCGATGACAAAGCAGGCGAAAATCGACCGGGCGGCCGTCGAGGGTGCGAAGCTCAAGCCCTTGTTGGATGATCATCGGCGTTCGGATTTGTTGCCGCAAAGCGGAAGCTAAAGCGTCCATCGAACGATATACGGCCGTTGAAGCGGAAGTGGAATGGCGAAGACAAATTCCGTCGTCCGAATGTTGGAGGCAGAAAATCCCTCGCCCTTGGCTGCCATAGATCGGCTTGAGAAAGACGGATGGGAAAGCGTCAAGGAACGCCTCAAGCGTATGTTGACCGCTCCAGAGCGCCGTTTTCGGCAAGTGCGGGTGCAAGTACTCGTGCCGCTCAAAATGGCAGTGCACTTCCCATTTATGCAAAAAGCGATGGTTGAACATCATCCCGTTTTCTTCGGCAAGCCGAGCGAGCAGCTCGGCAAACAAAGGGGAGCGTTCGAGCTTGCGCGAGTGAAGGCGATTGTAAACGACATCGGCTGGAGGCACGTCCCGCTTGCCCCATCCGCTTTCGGTCCACTGATAGCCGACTCCCTCTAAGTAAAGCGCCGGCGAGGACACGTAAAAAAAGAGACCACGCTTTCTAGCATATGCCGCCAATTCCTCGCAAAAATGATGGATGGATCCAAAGGCAGCCCGTTCACTTGTTTCATTGATTTCCGTCAGCACAGCCATCGTTCGTTGTTTGCTCATCGCAGTCCCTCATTTGCGCATTCGTCAGGCAAGCTCTATAATGAACAATTAGGCAAACGTTTATATCGCCATCGTATGATGACGGACGCCGTTTGGTGACAGCGGCGGGGACGGAAGGAGAAGAGGATGGAAACGTTCGTTTATTTGCTGTTTATGGTGGCGGTCGGGGCGCTCATTGGCGGGGTGACGAATTTGATCGCCATCGTGATGCTGTTTCGCCCATATGAGCCGATGTACGTGTTTGGAAAACGGCTGCCGTTTACGCCGGGATTGATTCCAAAGCGGCGGCGGGAGCTGGCCGAACAGCTCGGGAAAACGGTCGTGGAACATTTGGTGACGCCGGAAGGATTGCGGCGCAAACTCATGGATCCGTCCTTTACGGCCGAGATGGCCGAGTGGGGGCGGGAATGGCTTCGAAAGTGGCTTGCGCGCAAAGAAACGCCGGCTGAGTTGCTTGAACGCCTTGGTATTCGCTCTCCCGCCGAGCGGCTCGAGGCGATGGCGGCCGAGCAAGCTGAGCGAGCGTACGAACGGTGGAGCGAAACGTGGCGTCTGCGGCCGATACGCGATGTATTGCCAGCGGAGTTGAAGCAGACAATGGAAGCGCGCGTCGAAAGTCTAGCGGGTTATTTGGCCGACAGGACGCTTGACTACTTTCGCAGCGAGGAGGGAAAGCAGCAGATTTCCAGCATGATCGAGCGTTTTTTCCAAGAGCGCGGGATGGTTGGAAATATGCTGCAGATGCTGCTTGGCAATGTCCATTTCGTCGATAAGGTGCAGGCGGAGCTCGGTAAATTTTTGCGCCATGCTGGCACAAGAGAGGTGCTCTCCCGCCTTCTTTGGACGGAGTGGAACAAATGGTTGGACTATCCGCTCGCAACCGTGGAAGAGATGATCGGCCGCCGGCGCATCGATGAAGCGGTGCGGTCGGCTGCCCGCCGCTTGGTGCAAAGCGGCGGATGGCTGAACCGTCCGCTTGCCGAACTGCTCGCCCCATACGAACAGCCCTTGTTTGGTCGTCTCATCCCGCAGGCGGCGGAAGCAGCCAGCCGCCTGCTTAGCGGCAAGATTGAGGCAATCGTGGCGCAGCTTGGGCTTGAAGATATCGTCCGTGAACAAGTAGAGTCATTTTCGTTGCAACGGTTGGAAGCGATCATTTTATCGATCGCCCGCCGTGAACTAAAGATGATTACGTATTTGGGCGCCTTGCTTGGCGGGCTGATCGGCGCCGTTCAAGGCGTCATTGGCTTATGGCTGTAGGCTGTGGCATATCGCCGTCAGATGGCGCATACGTTAGAACGTGAACGATATTCGTATAGGAGGCTCTTTTTATGTCTGAACCCCTTCATGCGCTCGCTAGACAGCTTGAGCAGGCGATTCGGGCGAGCGAGCCGTTTCAGCAGCTGAAACGGGCATACGAAGATGTCCGCCGAGATGAAATCGCCTATCGAATGTTCGCGAATGTCCGCGACATCCAGCTTCGGCTCCATGAAAAACAGATGCGCGGGGCGGCCATTTTGCCTGATGAAATCGAACAGGCGCAAAAGGCGATGGCGCTCGCCCAGCAAAACGAGAAACTCGCCCGCCTGATGGCGCTCGAGCAGCAAATGAGCATAACCATTGCCGAGGTTCAGCAAATCGCCATGAAGCCGCTTGAGGAGTTGCACCGTTCATTCATGGAAGGAAGATAGGAAAAACACCCGGTCGGGTGTTCTTTTTTTGTCCGTTTCGTCATAGTCATGAAAATGATAAGGAATGCAAAGCCGCCGCCAGCTTGCTGGCGGCGGCAAGAGAGGTTGAGACGGACAAAAGGGGGAGACAGCCGTGTATAAGCTGTTGGCGCTCAACATTGACGGAACGATTTTAAAAAACAACGGCCGCCTGCCGCGCGAAACGAAAGAGGCGGTCGACTATGTGAAGAAAAAAGGAGTTTATGTTACGTTAATCACGAGCCGCAATTTGCTTTCCGCCCGCAAAGTGGCGAAAGCGCTGCGGCTTGATGGGATGCTCATTGCATTCCAAGGAGCGATGATTGCCAGAACGCTTGATGATAGGCTGTTTGACGCGTGATCCCTGAGGAGCGGACGTTTAATATCGTGCAAATTTTGGAAAACTTCAACTGCAACATCCGCCTCATGCATGAGCGGTATTCGCTCGGCAATCGGAAGAAAGTGAAGAAAAACCTTGTCGTGCAAACGGTTCTCTCCTCAAGCGACCCGTTTTTCTATCCGACCCAATTTGTCGACTCGCTTGGCGACGTGTTGATGGACGAACCGATCGCTGTGCCGAAAATTGATGTATATTTTGCTACAGACGAAGAGAGGGATGCAGCGGCCGCTTTATTGACGAAATCGATTCCGTCCATTGATATGATTATGCAGCCAAACGGAAAAATGGAAATTGTCCCGCAAGGAGTGTCTAAACTAGCGGGGTTGCGCCGGTTGGCTCAACATATCGGCGTATCGTTGAAAGAAACGGTGATGATCGGTGACGGCCTTGACGATTTGCCGGCGATTGAAGCGGCTGGGCTCGGCGTCGCCATGGGGAACGCGCCGCTTGAGGTGAAGCGGGCGGCCGACTGGGTGACGCGTTCGAACGAACAGCTCGGCGTCGCCTACATGGTGAAAGAACATTTCCGCAAACAGCAACGGATCGAGTTTTTGCAAAAACTCAAAACGAAACAGTAAGAAGCTTGAGCGGGGAGCGAACCGTGAGCGGACAACTGGCGCTTGCCGTTTTCACGAAAATCATAAAAATGAGGCCGGAGCGAATGCCCGGCTTTTTTAATCTAGTTGGCCGGGCGGGAGTCATTTCCATAAAGTCGGTGGCAAAGGTGCATTCTTCCGCTTGACGAAGGAAACAGCCGTTCAGTACACTGAAAGAAGTTTGAAAGAAAAGGTGATGAACGTGCGGATCGAAATTCAAGGACTGCCGCATCCGGAACGGTTTCAGCGCCCGCTCGAAGTGATGACCGAGCTGTTCTTCGAAGCGCCGGAGCTGTCGTTCGCGCCGCTTCCCGAGGCCGATATGGCCGCTATGTTTTCCGTCAAGGAAGACGGGTGCATCGCTGTTTCTGGGACGCTTCTCGACAAGACGTCCGGGCGCGTGGAGGAAGCGCGTCATGAATGCAGCACGCCGGCGGATGCTGACGGGAAAACGTACGAAAAACAGCTGAAAAACGCCGTTTTGCATGTCTATTTGACGTTGCTTGAGCGTTCTACCGGCCTCATTCAGCCGTGGGGCGTGCTGACCGGCGTGCGTCCGGTCAAGCTGCTTCATCAGCTTTTGCGCTCAGGCCTTTCGAAAGAAGAGGCGCACCGGAAGCTGGCTGAAGAGTATTTAGTGACAAACGAAAAAATCGAATTGATGCAAGCGATCGTGGACCGCCAGCTCACGGTCGTGCCGGATTTGTACGATTTGGCCCACGAAGTGAGCATCTATATCGGCATTCCATTTTGCCCAACGAAATGCGCCTATTGCACATTTCCGGCGTACGCCATCAACGGCCGCCAAGGGTCGGTCGACGCCTTTTTGGCCGGCCTTCATTACGAAATGGAGGCGGTCGGCCGCTTTTTGCGCGAGCGCGGCATCCGCATCACAACGATTTACTACGGCGGCGGGACGCCGACGAGCATTACGGCCGACGAGATGGACCGGCTGTACGCTCATATGTATGACGTATTTCCAGACGTCGACCGCGTCCGCGAAATCACGGTCGAAGCCGGGCGTCCGGATACGATTACGCCGGAGAAGCTCGAAGTGTTGAAAAAATGGCGGATCGACCGCATCAGCATTAACCCGCAATCCTACATTCAGGAGACGTTAAAAGCGATCGGGCGCCATCATACCGTTGAAGAAACGATTGAGAAGTTCCACTTGGCGCGGCAGATGGGGATGAACAACATCAACATGGACTTAATCATCGGACTGCCGGGCGAGGGGCTGCCGGAGTTTGTGTATACGCTTGGACAGACGGAACGGCTTCTGCCCGAGTCGCTGACCGTTCATACGCTGTCGTTCAAGCGGGCGTCGGAAATGACAAAGAACAAACAAAAGTACAAAGTCGCCAGCCGCGAGGAAGTGCAGGCGATGATGAAGGCGGCCCAAGAATGGACAAAGGAACACGGTTATGTCCCTTACTATTTGTATCGACAAAAAAACATTCTCGGCAACCTTGAAAACGTCGGCTACGCGCTGCCGGGGAATGAGAGCATCTACAACATCATGATTATGGAAGAGCAACAGTCGATCATCGGCCTTGGCTGCGGGGCATCAAGCAAATTCGTTGATCCGAAAACGCGGAAAATCACCCGCCAGGCGAACCCAAAAGAGCCGAAAGTGTACAACGAGCATTTCGCCGAATATACGGAAGAGAAAATCAATATATTAAAGGAAATATTTGGATAAATAACAACATCCCGGGAACAACCCCGGGGTGTTTTGATTAGCGGTGAAATAAAATGAGCTTGCCGCTGGCATTGACGCAACGGTGTGTTTTGTCCCAACAGCCGCGCTCGCGCAGCTTTTGTTCACCGATTTTTTTCGCTTCTTCATCATTGGCGGCTTCAAACGTTTCATCGAGCAATTTTTCCCCGTCGCGCTCAAACGCGGTCAACGTATACGTCGGCATGTCACCATCTCCTTTCGCTGAATCATCATTCATTTCTCTTTCATTTAGAGGTTGAATCGACAAATTCCTGCTTTTATCTGAAACTTTTTTTTAAGATTGTACGTTTTAATAATGTGGGTGGAAAATTTGTTTTACGTTGGGGGAATGTGGATGAGTTTAGAGATCATTGAGGTGACGAAACGGTTTGGTCAGGCGACGGCCGTCGACCATTTAACGTTGACGGTTCCAGAAGGGGAGATGTTCGGATTGCTTGGGGCGAACGGAGCGGGAAAAACGACGACCTTTCGCATGATTTTAGGCCTTCTGCTCCCGACGGAAGGGGTGATCCGTTGGCAAGGCGAACCAATTGATGACTCGAAAAGCCATCTGATCGGCTATTTGCCGGAAGAGCGCGGGTTGTACCCGAAGCTGAAAGTGCAAGAGCAGCTTCTGTATTTAGGGCGGTTGCGCGGAATGAAAAAGACGGATCTTCTTCCGGAAATCGACCGCTGGCTCGAGCGCTTCCATATCCGCGATTACGCCCACAAGCGGGTGGAGGAGCTGTCGAAAGGCAACCAGCAAAAAATCCAGTTTATCGCTGCTGTGCTTCATCGACCGAAGCTATTAATCTTGGATGAGCCATTCAGCGGTCTTGATCCGGTGAACGTTGAACTGTTGAAAGAAGCGGTGCTTGATTTAAAACGGAACGGCACGACCATTGTCTTCTCGAGTCATCGGATGGAACATGTGGAAGAGCTGTGCGAACATGTCTGCATTTTGCGCCGCGGCCGCGCAGTGGTGGCTGGAGCGCTGCGTGAACTGAAACGCTCGTTTGGCAAACAAATACTTGTTATTCAAGGCGACGGGCCGTTTGAAGAATTGGCGCGGTTTCCTGGCGTTTTGCAGTGGAAGAGGACGGCGGAAGGGGTGCGGCTGCAAATCACCAATGAGGAGACGGCACAAGCGATACTCGGTCATATAGCAGGAAAATTCGCGGTTCGTCTGTTTGCCTTGGAGGAACCGTCTCTGAATGATATCTTTATTGAAAAAGTAGGTGCGGCGTATGAATAAGTTTTTCCTTGTGGCGGTACATACGTATCAGACGAAGCTGAAGGCGAAAGCATTTTTGGTGACCACTGCCATCACTTGCCTGTTGATCATCGGGGTGGCCAACATTCAGCCGATCATTGAGTTTTTCACCGGTGATGAAAAGCCTCATGTCGCGGTCATTGACCGCACGGGATCTTTGTACGGTCCGCTTGAGAAGCAGGCAAACCATGACCAAATCGCGTTGACAAAAATTACGGATATGGAAAACGAAGCGAAAGAAGCAGTCAAAGAAGGCAAATGGGACGGATTGCTCGTATTGTCCAGGGATGCGGAAGGATTGCCGGAAGCGGTGTATTATGCCAATACGATTGTGGACAATCAGACGCCTGAGGAGCTGGAACGAGCGCTGAGCCAGCTGAAAACAGCGCTTTCAGCCGCTAAGCTTGGCCTGACGGATGAACAAATGGCGGAGCTTTACAAACCTGTTCCGTTCCAAAAGGTGGCATTGGAAAAAAACGCGAAGACGGAAGAGGAGTTGAACCAAGCGCGCGCTCTTGTTTATGTCCTTCTTTTCGCGATGTATATGTTCGTTTTGATGTATGGCGGCATGATCGCGACGGAGGTGGCGACGGAAAAATCGTCGCGCGTGATGGAAATTTTAGTGTCAAGCGTCCCGCCGGTCCAACAGCTGTTTGGCAAAATCATCGGCGTTGCGCTTGTCAGCTTGACGCAATTTTTCGTGTTTTTCGCCGTTGCGTTCGCCGCGTTAAAAACGAGCGGGCAGGAAGTGTGGCGTTTCCTCGGATTTGACCGCCTGCCGGCCTCGATCTTTGTGTATGCACTCGTTTTTTTTCTTGCTCGGTTACCTCTTGTACGCGGTGCTGTTTGCCGTGCTCGGTTCGCTCGTCAGCCGGGTTGAGGACGTGCAGCCGGCGATTACGCCGGTCATGATGTTGGTTGTCGCTGCCTTTATGATCGCGATGTTTGGCTTGAATGCCCCAGAGTCGGCGTTCGTGACCGGCGCTTCGTTCGTTCCTTTTTTCGCGCCGATGCTCATGTTTTTGCGCATCGGCCTCGTGTCCGTGCCGGGGTGGGAAGTGGCGCTTTGCCTTGTGCTTTTGGTGGCGACGATTGTTTTGCTGATCTATTTTGGCGCCAAAGTGTATCGAGGCGGCGTGCTGATGTATGGACGAATGAACATTTTCAAGGATATAAAACAGGCCATCCAGCTGACAAAAAAATAAACAGCGTGACGGGACGTTTGGGCTAATGTTCCCTTGCCGTTTCGGCAAGGCTTTCTTTTTGCCCTTTGCCCGTTATGATATACTAGAAAGTACGTACAGAGAAACGGAGGAGAACGAAGTGGCGAAAGGCATCATCCATTATGAGGTTGGGGAACAAGTTGATCTCTTTTTGCTCATCAAATCCGCAACGAAAGGCATCGCCAGCAACGGCAAGCCGTTCTTGACGTTGATTTTGCAAGATAAAAGCGGCGACATTGAAGCCAAACTGTGGGATGTCTCGCCGGATGACGAAGAGCGGTATGTGCCGGAGTGCATCGTCAAAGTGGCGGGAGACATCCATAACTACCGCGGCAAATTGCAGTTGCGCATCCGTTCGATCCGTCCTGCTCATCCGGGCGATGCGGTGCGCATCGATGACTTTTTGGAGACGGCTCCGCTCGGGCGCGAGGAAATGAAGGCGAAAGTGATGGAATACATATTTGCGATGGAAAATCCAAACATCCAGCGCATTACCCGCTATTTGTTGAAAAAATACGAAAAGGCGTTTTTTGAGTACCCAGCGGCGACGAAAAACCATCATGAATTCATCTCCGGACTGGCGTATCATGTCGTGTCGATGCTTGAACTCGCCAAGGCGCTCGTCCATCTCTATCCGTCGCTCAATAAAGACTTGCTTTATGCCGGCGTCATTTTGCATGACCTTGGCAAAGTGATGGAATTATCTGGTCCGGTATCGACGGCGTATACGCTTGAAGGGAATTTGCTCGGACACATTTCGATCATGGTGAGCGAGATCAGCAAGGCGGCGGAACAGCTCGGCATTCAAGGTGAAGAAGTTGTCATTTTGCAGCATCTTGTGCTCGCGCATCACGGCAAGGCGGAATGGGGCAGCCCGAAGCCGCCGCTTGTCAAAGAAGCCGAGGTGCTTCATTACATTGACAATTTGGATGCGAAAATTACGATGATCGACCGTGCGCTTGAGAAAGTGAAACCAGGTGAATTCACTGAACGCGTCTTTGCCCTTGACAACCGCTCGTTTTACAAACCGGCGTTTTTGTCTGTTTCAAAGCCAAAAAACGCGGGTAGTAAAGAGTAAGGGGCGGACCAAGGGAGGGATGGATCATGATCGAACCGATCATTGAAATCGTCCCGACGGCTCAGTATGAACAGGCGAAAGAAGAGTTGAACGAGCTGCGCCGACAGTGGAAGAAAGCGAAGAAGAAAACAAAGAAGAAGCGAAACGAAGCATAAGCGTTGTCCCTAAGAAAGAGGCGGCTTTCCCGCCTCTTTCTCCATGCATACTGCCCCCTTGTTGCGCGTATAGTGTACTAAGACAAGACAAGCATACAAGGGGGAATGGCGATGCTCAGTTTGCCTTGGTGGGTGTATTTGGTTGTTGCCGGTATTATTTTCAGCGGCTATATGACCGTAAAAACGGCGGCGCGCGAGCGGGAAATTGACGAAGCATTTATTGAAAAAGAAGGGGAGATTTACATGGAGCGCATCCGAAAGGAGCGCGAGCGGCGGAAACAAGCGAAGTCCTTGCAATAGCAGGGACTTTCTTTTTTTGGAAGATTTCATTTGAAAGCGTTTTTTTCGAAAAATTCTCTTTCTTTTTTTGCGAATCGTGTTAGGATAATAATATCAATGGACTACCAGGAGGCAAAGTGAGGGATGACAATGAAACGCGCGTACAACTTCAACGCCGGCCCGTCAGCGCTGCCGCTTCCGGTGCTTGAGCGGGCGCAAAAAGAGCTCCTTAATTTTCAAAACACCGGCATGTCGGTGATGGAATTAAGCCACCGAAGCAAGGAATACGAGGCTGTCCATAATGCGGCGAAAGAGCGGCTCAAGCGGCTTCTAAATGTGCCGGACGGATATGACATTTTATTTTTGCAAGGCGGGGCGAGCCTGCAGTTTTCCATGGTGCCGATGAACCTCCTCACGGAAGGGAAAATCGGCTGTTATGTGCTGACCGGGGCGTGGTCGGAGAAAGCGCTGAAAGAAGCGCAAAAAATCGGTTTGACAACGGTCGTCGCTTCGAGCAAAGAAGCGAACTACACATACATTCCGCCGCTTGATGACGTCCAATGGCCGAAAAACGCCGCCTATGTCCATATTACGTCAAACAACACGATCTTCGGCACTCAATGGAAGGAATTTCCGAACACGCCGGTTGACTTGGTCGCGGATATGTCGAGCGATATTTTAAGCCGTCCGTTCGATGTCAGTCAATTTGCCCTCATTTACGCCGGGGCGCAGAAAAATCTCGGCCCGTCAGGAGTCACGGTTGTCATTCTCCGCAACGATTTGCTTGAGCGCATTCCGGACGGGCTGCCGACGATGCTTGATTACCGGACGCACCAGAAGAGCAATTCGCTGTACAACACGCCGCCGACGTTTGCGATTTACATGCTGTCGCTCGTGCTCGAATGGGTCGAAGAGCAAGGCGGTGTGGCGGCGATGGAAGAGCGCAGCCAGCAAAAGGCGGCCGTGCTGTATGAGGCGATTGATGAAAGCGGCGGCTTTTACAAACCGCACGCCGAAAAGGGGAGCCGTTCGCTCATGAACGTCACCTTTACGCTTCCAAATGAGGAGCTGACGAAAACGTTCCTCGCCGAGGCGAAAGAACGCGGGTTTGTCGGGCTCGGCGGGCACCGATCGGTCGGCGGCTGCAGGGCGTCGATTTACAACGCGGTGCCGCTTGAGGCGTGCGAAGCGCTCGCGTCGTTCATGAACGAGTTCCGCCGCCGTTTTGCCTGAAAATTTCTTCTTCACTTTTACACTGCAAAGTGATATAATGATAGAAAAATTCTCGAGCAAAAGATATAGACGAGGAGAGATGAGGAGAGATGAGCATGAATGTGAGAGCATTAGTATCGATGGCGCTGTTAGTCGGAATCGGAGCCGTGTTGCACGCGGTCATTCCGGGGTTGTTTTTCGGAATGAAGCCGGATATGATGCTGGCGATGATGTTTTTGGCGATTTTGCTTTTTCCGAACGTCAAAGCGGTCGGCCTTGTCGGCGTCGTCACTGGCTTGATCTCAGCCATGACGACGACGTTCCCGGGCGGACAGCTGCCGAATATGATCGATAAGATCATCACCGCCTTTGTCGTGTTTGCCCTAGCGACTTTGATGAAAGCATACAGCCAAACGGTCATTGGGGCTTCAGTGCTGGCGGCTGTCGGCACCGTCATTTCCGGGGCGGTGTTTTTAACCGCGGCGCTCCTTATTGTTGGGTTGCCGGGTGGAACGACCTTTTCTGCGCTGTTTGTCACGATTGTGCTGCCAACCGCGGCGTTAAATGCGGTGGCCATGGCCATTATCTATCCGATTGCGGCGTCCATTTTCCGGCGGATGAACGTCACAGCACACGTGTAAACGGCAAAAAACCCGATCATGGCTGGTCGGGTTTTTTGCTATCAAAGAGAGAGTAGGAAAAAAATACTTATGCTCTCAGGCGTGTTGATTAACCATTAAAAACCAGTTGAAATCGCTCTATTATCAGCTTTTT
>NZ_ATCO01000086.1:0-45100 GCF_000422025.1 Geobacillus sp. WSUCF1
GCGAGAATGAAATCAACAACCTGATTTCCCTTTTCCATAAAATGCAAAATGCCCATATTAATTGGGATCAAGTGAATGATCAGCTGAGCAAGGCGAAAGAACAGCTATCGGCGTTTTTGCAGTCAGAAGAAGGGAAAACGTTCATTCAAAATCTGATCGACATCTTGAAAGAAATTTGGAACGCGATCAAATCAGCATTTTCCTCAAATCAACAATGAAAGAAGGCGCCCCAAAAAAAGCAGCGGGCGCCTTTTCTTTGTGGAGGCCGTTCTCTTTCCAACCGGCGGCCTTCACTTTTTCACTTTCGTTTTCAAAGGCAAATCATATTGGATCAAATCTTCATATGTCTCCCGTTTCACAACGAGCTGGGCGTCGCCGTTTTCAACGAACACAACGGCTGGGCGCGGCAGACGGTTGTAATTGTTCGCCATGGAATAGCCGTAAGCGCCGGTGCAAAAAACGGCCAAATAATCGCCCGGCTTCGCTTCCGGCAGGGCGATGTCCCAAATGAGCATGTCGCCTGACTCGCAACACTTCCCGGCGATCGATACGACTTCCGTCGGCTCGCCGAACACCCGGTTGGCGAGCGCGGCTTCGTATTTCGCTCCGTAAAGCGCCGGACGGATGTTGTCGCTCATGCCGCCGTCAACGGCAATATAGGTGCGGACGTTGGGCACCTCTTTGCGCGAACCGATCGTATAAATCGTCGTTCCGGCATCACCCACGAGCGACCGGCCCGGCTCGATCCAAATTTCCGGCAACGGCAAGCGGCAAGCTTCGGCCTGCCTTTTCACCTCTTCCACGATGCAGTCGACGTACGCTGTCACCGGAATCGGGTCGTCTTCCTCCGTATAGCGGATGCCAAAGCCGCCGCCAAGATTGACAACCGCTGGGACAAATCCGTGCGCCTTGTTCCACTCCGCCAGCTTGGCAAACACTTTTTGCGCCGCGAGCACAAACCCAGCTGTTTCAAAAATTTGCGAGCCGATATGGCAATGAACGCCGAGCAGCTGAAACGCGGCCGATGCCATGACACGGCGAAACGCCTCGTCCGCCTGACCGTTGTTTAAGTCAAAGCCGAACTTTGAATCTTCTTGCCCGGTTAAAATGTAATCGTGCGTATGCGCCTCGACCCCCGGCGTCACGCGGAGCAAAACCGGCACCGTCCGACCGGATGACTCCGCCAGCTCTTCGATCAGCTCGAGTTCGTAAAAGTTGTCGGCAACGATGCAGCCGATGCCGTGTTCAAGCGACATCGCCAATTCGTCCCGGCTTTTGTTGTTGCCATGAAAATGGATGCGCTCAGGCGGAAAACCGGCCGCAAGCGCCGTATACAGCTCACCGCCTGAGACGACGTCAAGCGACAATCCCTCCTCAGCGGCCAGCTGCACGATGGCGACGGCGGAAAACGCCTTGCTCGCATACGCGACTTGCGCCCGCACGCCGTGGCGCTGGAACGCTTCTTTAAACGCGCGCGCCCGAGCGCGGATCAACGCAACGTCATAAATATAAAGCGGCGTGCCATACGTTTTGGCCAACTCGACCACATCGACGCCGCCGATTTCCAAATGCCCTTGTTCATTCACGCGGCTTGTCCCGTGAAGAAACATCGCAAACCCCTCATTCCTCTATCGAAATCGCATGGCAAAAGCAAAAAAGACAGTTTGCAAAATCGGCAACTGCCTTTACAAAATGGAAAACCGCAAAGCGCCATCGGCTCTGCCTTGAAACGGAAGGCCGCACACCCCGCGCTGGGCCATGCCCATTCCGCCCGTGCAAACGTGCGAAGCACTGAGGCAAGCACCATCAGTGCAAGCAATTAAATATAACTTATCATAATTATAAAAAAGTTGCAATAGCGCTAAAACGAAAAAAGCGGCCGCCAATAGGTGGAAACGGCCGCTTCCAAATGGATCGTTCGCGTCATGACGGCTGTTTTTGCCGGTCTTGCGGGTGAACGATGCTCGGGCGCACTCTCGCTCCGGCAACCGAACGGCGGACGACAATTTGCATAAATGCCGCTGGATCGAACGGGATGAACGGCCATAAGTACGGCGTATTAAGCGAGCGGATGCTGGCGAGCCAAAGCAAATAAACGGTCGTGCCAATGACGAGCCCGGGCACTTTAAACAAGGCGACAAGAATGACCAATGCCAATCGAGAAATCTTATTCGCCACGCTCAACTCATAGCTTGGCGTCGCAAAGGAACCGATCGCCGCCACCGAAATGTACAAGATCACTTCCGGCACAAACAGCCCGACATCGATGGCGATTTGTCCGATCAAGACGGCGGCAATCAAACCCATCGCGGTTGATAGCGGCGTCGGGGTATGAATGGCTGCCATCCGCAAAAACTCAATCCCAAAATCAGCGAGCAAAATTTGCACAATGATCGGGATGTTCGTTTGTTTGTTCGGCCCAATAAACGCCCATGATTCGGGCAGCAACGACGGTTCAAGGACGAACAGCACCCACAGCGGCAGCAAAAACAACGACGTCAAAATGCCTAAAAACCGCACCCAGCGCACAAACGTCCCGACCCCTGGCGACTGCCGGTATTCCTCGGCATGCTGGACGTGGTGAAAAAATGTTGTCGGCGTGATGATGACGCTTGGCGATGTATCAACCATAATGAGCACGTGCCCTTCAAGCAGGTGCGTCGCTGCTACATCTGGCCTCTCGGTGTAACGGACGAGCGGGTACGGGTTGTATCCTTGCTTGACTAAAAACTCTTCGACTGTTTTGTCGCCCATCGTCAGTCCATCGACGTTGATTTGCTGCAACTCTTTCTTGACGAGTTCAACAAGCCCCGGGTCAGCGACGTCTTTAATATAGGCGATGCATACGTCCGTTTTTGACCGCTCGCCGACTTGCAAAATTTCAAAGCGCAGCCGCTCGTCGCGGATGCGGCGGCGGGTGAGCGCCGTGTTGACAATGATGTTCTCGACATAGCCGTCGCGGGCGCCGCGCACAACTTTTTCCGTATCCGGCTCTTGCGGCTGCCGACCCGGATAGCTGCGGACGTCGACAGCAAATCCGGTCGATTCGCCTTCAATCAAGACGATGATCAAGCCCGACAGCAGCTTGTCAACCGCTTCGTCGAGGCTCGTCACCGGACTGACTTGCTGATGAACGAGTCGATTTTCGATGATCTGCCACGCTTGGGACGCCTGGCGTTCATCATCGTTGACGCGCACAATTTGTTTTAACAATTCGATAATGTATTGCGTGTCGCATAAACCGTTGCAGTAGTAAATATGTACTTCCCGGTTTAGGACATCAATTTTCCGCACGCCTAAATCAAAGCTTGTCCCGACGCCGATCCGCTGTTGCAAAAACTTCGCGTTGTCAACGAGCCGCTTCGCGATCGGCGCTTTCGGTTTCTTTTCTTTTTCCGGCATGGCCACCACTCCTTTCGAGAATCAACTCGACCGCCTTGCGCGTAATCGGCGCTCCGTATTTCGCATGGTCTCGGTATCCCATTTTGCCGATGTCGCCGATGCCGACGATGAGCGGAATGTTCAGCCGGTCAAGGCAGTAGACGGTATCGCCATTGATCCGCCCGATCTCGAGGTCCCGGAAGCCTTCTTTATCGACCCCATATTCGGTCATCACGCCGTCACGGTCGATGCTCACATGCACTTTTGTCCATTCATGCTGGTGCGTATTGGAGGCAACCGCCAGCGCCCCAAGCACCTCAATTTGCTCATGCCCCGCCACATAGCGAAGCGCCTGCTCTCCGGCCCCCTCCCCGAGGCGCCGCAATCGTCAAACATGACAAACACTGGATCGTGCGGCGTTTGCAAAATGAGTTCGACCAACTGTTCACCGCTCAGTTTCGTCGGATTGCCTTGCGAGCGGGAAATGCAACGGCCGCCGATCTCGGCGGCAACCCGCTCAATCGCCCGGCAGGCGAACTCGTCCCCATCCGTTACTAAAATGACTCGTCGTTTTTCCATCATCTCTACCCTTTCGGTTTGCAAGTGAGCGCCGCGGCAAAAGAGCCAGCCACGATAAAAGCGAACAAGGCGCCGGCAAATCGGAACACCGCTGCTCCGGTTTCGACAAATCCCTCCGGCCGCGGTTCTGCCATGGCTCCTTTCGCCAACCAATACCCAAATCCGCATAGCGGCATCGTCGCCCCGGCGCCAGCCCAAGCGACGAATGGATCATAGACGCCGCCAAAGCCAAGGAGTACGCCAAAGACGACAAGCGAACCGGCGACGCCAGCCGGCGTCCATTTGCCGCGGTCGATGATGAGCTGAACGATGGCGCACAGCAGCCCGCCGGCGAGAAAGGCACGGACGTATTCCATATCACATTCCCTCCTGATCGTTCCCAAATAAAAGGCGTCCTACGGCGGCAAATCCGGCTCCTGTCCAGCCGCTTCGATGACGACGCCGTGAGCGATCGCTGGGATCGACTGTTTTTGCTGCACCATCGTTTGACTCAAGAGCGCCCCGGTAGCGACGACAAACAGGCGTCGAAACGTTCCGTGGGCGAGCTCTTGAAGCAAATACCCGTACGTGACGACCGCCGAGCAGGCGCAGCCGCTGCCGCCGGCGAACACCTTTTGATCTGGCCGGTAAATCATCAGCCCGCAATCGTTGTAAACGTCGGTCACATCGTAGCCTGATTCAGCAAGCAACTCGCGGACGATGACGCTGCCGACGCGCGACAAGTCGCCGGTGACGATCAAATCGTAATCGCCCGGCGAGACGCCTAAGTCACGGAAATGCTGCTCGATCGTATCGGCCGCCGCCGGAGCCATCGCCGCCCCCATGTCGAGTGGGTTTTTCAGCCCGGCGTCAACGACTTTGCCGATCGTCGCCGCCCGGACGCGCCAACGTCCCGGCGCGCGGCCAACAAGCGCGGCGCCGGCGCCCGTGACGGTGAACGTCGCCGTTTTCGGCTTTTGCACCCCAAGCTCAGTCGGGTAGCGAAACTGCCGTTCGGCCGTCGCGTTATGACTGCTTGTCGCCGCAAGCGCCCGATCAGCCAATCCACCAGCGACAAACGCAGCGGCTGCCGCCAACGTTTGCATCGAGGTCGAACAGGCGCCGAACAAGCATAAAAACGGAATCGGCAGCTCGCGGGCGACATAATTCGATGTCGCATTTTGGTTTAATAAATCACCGGCCAAAAATAGATCGACTTCTTCGGCAGAGACGCCCGCCTTTTGCAAGCAGCAGTCCACCGCCTCCCGCATCAGCCTCCGCTCGGCCAGCTCCCACGTCGCTTCGCCGCAATATAAGTCGCGATGGCAAACATCAAAATAACTTCCGAGCGGCCCGTCGGCTTCAAGCGGCCCGACCGCGGCAGCGGCCGCTTGGATGTAAACACCATCGTCAAACACCCATGTCTGCTTTCCGACACGTTTCATGGCCAATCCCTCTTTTCGTCACGGCCAAACAAGGCCAAGCACATAGGCGGCAATCAGACCATAAATGACCGCTGCCCCACCGGCTTTCAACATCTGCCCGGCCACCCCGGCCGTCCATCCTTCGCTGCGATGCTCGATAGCGGCGCTGGCGATCGCATTGGCCAGCCCTGTAATGAGCATCGTCGCCCCCGCACCGGCAAATTGGCTGAAATCATCATATTTCCCGACGGCCGTCAGCACAATCGCCAATCCAGCCATCACCATAGACGCCCACAGATGGGCCTCGAGCGGCGAAGCGGCAAACGTGCCGCCATACCAATCAGCGAGCCATTGCGCCAACGCACAAAACATCCCACCGACAAAAAACGCTTTTACCGCATTGGCGGCGTATGGGGGAGAAGGCTGAAACGCCTTCACCTCGCGGACATAATCGGACTTCAATCCCACGTTTCCTTCCCCCTTTGTCAGCGAAAGTGATCGACAAAATAAAGCCAATGAAACAACGAACCGGCCACTTTGCCAAAGGCGATGGCCATAAGTAAAATGACGATTTTATCATCGACGCCGATCCGCTTCGCTAAAATCGGCCAAACGTTCAACACCTCTGTTAAAGCGGCAGCGAGCATTCCGATAAACACACCATGAAACAATCCGATCGGCGCTAGCAATATTTGGATAAATGCCAAACCGAATGGCGCAAACTCATCCAACCGCCAACGATGGCGCCGGCTACAGCCCCCCATTCATAGGCGTGAATGCGTTTTGGCGTTTTCGTCAGCTGCGTCAGGCGCGGGATGACGCCAAGCACGACCAAAAAAGCGACAAATCCGGTTCCGACCGCCAACCCTCCGGCGAAGCGACGAACACTACCAGCAAAATCTCAAGCGTCGTCAAGAGGCCTCAAGCTTTCTTTGTTTTCATGCAAAATGACGTACTGATCGATCGATTGCTGGTAGTTGAACATTTCGACTTCAAGAGGGCTGGGCTCCTCGTTGATTCGTTTGCGGAACCAATGGTTGAAAAATAAAATCATCCCGATGCCGAGCCCAAGCGAATACGGAATTTGCAAAAGCAGCGGTTTATCGACCGCTTGGCCGGTCATCATTTCGTACAGATGGCGATGCACTTGTTGCATGCTGACGTCCTCGTGAAAGTTCATGATCGCCATCGCCGAACCGACGAACAAAAGAAGCCAAACGAGAACGAAGGAAGCGGTCGAAACCTTCCGTTTTTCATAGACGACTTCAATGATCGTCTGCGATGGGCCGATCATCTGCACATCAAGCGAGGAATCCACATCAAACACAGCCCGGATCATTTGCATCATATCGATGATGACGATATTTTTATCGCTGGGCTGGATGCGATAGAGCGGAATCGTCTTCAACCGCCGAATGAGCCCGCCATCCGGCGCAGCGATTTGGGCCGCCTGCCCGAGCGTCACCACCGCCCCCGGCTTGACTTGCACGCGATGGCGCGGCTTGATAAATACGGTGTTGGCCATTTGCTTCACACCTTTGTCCCCATTTTGTTTTTCTTTAGTTTGGTTGGCAAAAACACCGATCATGCGGCCTGTCGGCGTTCACCATCGATTTCATAAAAATAGAAAAGAATGGGCAAAAAATGCCCATTCTTTTTTAGACTTTTGTTGCTTGCTCTGGAAAAAGCGTTCCAAAATGCGCTTACAGACCAAAAGACGGATGCGATTCATGGTTCACCGCCGATGAATTGACATCCGTCGATTTTGAACACACCTGTGCGGACAAAATGGACTATCCGTCCATTTTGTTGCTCACTCCGTGCGGACAAAATGGACTATCCGTCCATTTTGTCCTTTATGTGCTGCAATATTTTCTTTTCCAGCCGGGATACTTGCACTTGAGAGATGCCGAGCCTCGATGCCACTTCGGACTGGGTTTGGTCTTTGTAATAGCGCAAATAGACGATCAGCCTCTCACGCTCGTCGAGTTCTTCGATCGCTTTTTTTAAGGCGATTTTGTCAAACCATGACGCCTCGTCGGCGTCAGCGATTTGATCAAGCAACGTGATCGGATCGCCGTCGTTTTCGTACACCGTTTCGTGAATCGATGTCGGCGAGCGGACCGCCTCTTGAGCCAGAACGACGTCTTCTGGCGAAATGCCTAAATGGTCGGCGATTTCCGTAACCGTCGGCGCCCGCCCGCGCGTTTTCGACAGCTCATCTTTCGCCTTGCGGATTTTGTTGCCCATCTCTTTCAGCGAACGGCTCACTTTGACGGTGCCGTCGTCGCGAAGAAACCGCTGAATCTCCCCAATGATCATCGGCACGGCGTACGTCGAAAACTTGACGTCATATGACAGGTCAAACTTGTCGACCGACTTTAACAAGCCGATGCAGCCGATTTGAAACAAGTCGTCCGCTTCATAGCCGCGGTTTAAAAAACGTTGAACGACCGACCAGACGAGGCGCATGTTTTTTTCAATAATTTCATCACGCGCTTCTTGATCGCCTTCTTGGCTGCGGCGGATCAGCTCTTTCATCTCCTGATCTTTGATTGGCGACTGATCTTGCTTGACATCGACATCCATAGGCATGTCTCCCTCAGTTACATAACGCTTTGCTTTTCGCAATATGCTTTTTCAAATACACAGTCGTCCCTTTGTTCACTTCCGACTCAACGATGACTTCGTCCATGAAGTTTTCCATAATGGTAAAGCCCATCCCTGACCGCTCGAGCTCGGGCTTTGTCGTAAACAACGGCTGGCGCGCTTCTTCGATGTCAGGAATGCCGACTCCTTCGTCTCTCACCGTCAAATGGACGACACCGTCTTCAATGATGACCGAAATGGAGACGATGCCGTTCGGATCGTTGTTGTAGCCGTGAATGATCGCGTTTGTCACCGCCTCAGAGACAACCGTTTTAATTTCCGTCAGTTCGTCCATCGTCGGGTCAAGCTGGGCGACGAACGCCGCCACGGTCACACGGGCGAACGATTCATTTTCGCTGCGGGCAGAAAATTGGAGGTGCATTTCGTTGCGCATTTACGCCACCCCCAATGCTTGCAAGGCGAATTGCTCATCCGCCTCAACGCGGATGATTTTAAACAGACCCGACATGTCAAACAGCCGTTTGACGGCCGGCGATACGGCGCATACAACCATCTGCCCGCCGACGTTTTTGATTTGTTTATAGCGTCCGAGAATGACGCCGAGGCCAGAGCTGTCCATGAACGTCAATTGTCCTAAATTGAGCACGATGTGGCGGATCGCTCGGTTTTCGAGCACATCCGTCACTTGTTCACGCAATTCTTCGGCTGTATGATGGTCAAGCTCCCCAGACAGGCGAACGATGAGCACGTCTTGCTTCACTTCCAAGTCGATCGCGAGACTCACAGCGTGTTCCCCCTTGTCCATTTCAGGATATGGAGACATTTCGCTGCTGTCCGCCCGAAATCCTGCCGCCCGACAAAACTAGTGGTCGTTCGCCAAAGAGAGCGAAAAGACCGCAAAACTTGACATTATCCCGCTTGCACGAAGCGGCCAAACACCCGCTTAAACAAGTCCCAAAAGCTCGCTTCTTCGACCGTTTGCTTGGCGACGATCAGGCTGTGCAAAATTTCTTTTCCATCCTGTTTTAAAATGAGGACGCCAAGCTCATCGCCTTTGCGAACGGGTGCTTTCACATTGTCTTTCACTTTAATCACTTTTTCGATCTGCTCGACCGACTGCCCTTTTTTCGTCAGCACCGACACCGGCTCCGACGTCACCGCTTCGACGGATGACCGTTTGCCTTTGCTTATGTTGACGCGGGCGACAGTTTCATTCCGTTTGTACACCGGGTGAGTTCGATATTGGGAAAACGCGTAATCGAGCATCTTCGTAATTTGCGCATTGCGCGATTTCGGCGTCGGCGCTCCAAACACAACAGCGATGACGCGCATGCCGTTCTTTTTCGCCGTGGCGGTCAAACAATATTTCGCTTCGGCTGTATATCCGGTTTTCAGGCCGTCAACGCCCGGATAAAATTTGACAAGCCGGTTCGTATTGACGAGCCAAAACTTTTTGTCCGTATTTTCGCGCAAATAGTCTTCGTATTTGCTCGTATATTTGGTAATATCTTCATATTTCAACAGTTCGCGCGCCATCATGGCCATATCATAAGCGCTGCTGTAGTGATGTTCCGCCGGCAGGCCGGTCGCATTGGCGAAATGGGTGTTTTTTAAGCCAAGCTGTTTCGCTTTTTCATTCATCATCTCGACAAATGCTTCTTCCGACCCGGCGATCTGCTCAGCCATAGCGACCGACGCGTCGTTGGCCGAACCGATGGCAATGCCGCGCAGCAGCTCATCGACGGTCATTTCCTCGCCCGGCTCGAGGAAAATTTGCGATCCACCCATTGACGCAGCGTATTCGCTCGCCCGCACTTTTTCATCGTAGGACAGCTTTCCTTCATCGATGGCTTCCATGACTAGCAGCATCGTCATAATTTTCGTCATGCTCGCCGGCGGCAATGGTTCATGGGCATTTTTTTCATACAATACTTTGCCGGTGTCGCGTTCAATCAAAATGGCTGATTTCGCTTCATCGGCCAGCTCCACCTTTGCCGCCTTCTTTTCGTGTGACTCGGCATGCACGGAAAGAGGAAGGAACAGAAGAATCGGCAATACAAGCAGACGGATGACTGTCGTTTTCATCTCCCAAACCTCCATTCTTTATACATGCCATTTTTTCCAGACGAGATATTTTTATACAAAAAACAGCTCATTTTCCAAAAAACAAAAAAAAACGCCCGAAACACGCGTTTCAGGCGTCTTCTACTTGAACAACTGCTTTTTTCCTTGCGGATCGCCAGCGTCCCTCTCTATACGATGGTCTCATAAATGAGCGGCGGCCGAGCAACCGGCTGCGGCGACAGACGAATAGCCGCCTCGATCTTTTCTTTCACGTCAAGCACATCTGGCCGGTTGCTGTGAATCGTGGCGAGCACTTCCCCTTTCTGCACGCGATCGCCGATTTTTTTATGGAGCACAATGCCGACCGCCAAATCGATCATGTCTTCTTTTTTCGCCCGGCCGGCGCCGAGCCACATGGCGGCCGTGCCGATGTCATCGGCAGCCATCTCGGCGACATAGCCGTCGGCAGCCGCCGTGACGGTCGACGTATAGGCCGCCTTTGGCAATTGATCCAGATCGTCGACGACCGATGCATCTCCACCTTGAGCGGCCAAAAACGTTTTGAACGCCGCGATGGCGGCCCCGCTGCGAATCGCCTCTTCAAGCAAACGGCGCGCCTCATCAAGCGATGGCGCCTTCTCCGCCAAATAGACCATATGGCTGCCGAGCGTCAAACAAAGTTCGGTTAAATCGTGCGGCCCGTTTCCTTTTAACGTTTCGATGGCCTCTTTCACTTCCAAGGCGTTGCCGACGGCATAGCCGAGCGGCTGGCTCATGTCAGAAATGACCGCCATCGTCCGGCGGCCGACGCGCTTGCCAATGTCGACCATCGCTCGAGCGAGCCGGCGCGCCTCGTCAAGTTCCTTCATAAACGCTCCGGCGCCCGTTTTCACATCCAAGACGATGGCATCAGCCCCAGCGGCGATTTTTTTGCTCATGATCGACGAGGCGATGAGCGGAATGCTGTTGACGGTCGCCGTCACATCGCGAAGCGCATATAGCTTTTTGTCAGCCGGTGTCAAATCGCCCGTTTGGCCGATAATGGCGATTCCGTTTTCATTCACGAGTCGAATGAACTCGTCTTTGCTGATCTCGACATGAAACCCGGGCACGGACTCGAGTTTGTCGATCGTGCCGCCCGTATGGCCGAGGCCGCGCCCAGACATTTTCGCCACCGGCACGCCGACAGAAGCGACAAGCGGCCCTAAAACAAGCGTCGTCGTATCGCCGACCCCGCCGGTCGAATGTTTATCGACTTTCACGCCGCGAATACTCGACAAATCGAGCATTTCGCCGGAGTGCACCATCGCCATCGTCAGCGCGGCCGTTTCTTCCTCGGTCATGCCGCGGAAATAAATCGCCATCGCGAGCGCGCTCATTTGGTAATCGGGAATGTCCCCGTCTGTATACCCTCGGACGATCCACTCAATTTCTTCCTTCGTCAGCGCCTTTCCGTCGCGCTTTTTCGCAATCAAATCGACCATTCGCATCGCGATCACCTTTTTCGTTTTGATTTCGCCATTTCGGCGACAATCGCTTTCACAAACCGCAAAAAGTCCGTCTTCACCCGCTCAGCCGTTTCAACCACTTCGTCGTGGTGAAGCGGAGCATCCGACATCCCTGCAGCCATATTCGAAATGCACGAAATGCCGAGCACCTCAATGCCGCCGTGGCGGGCGACGATCACTTCCGGGACGGTCGACATGCCGACCGCATCGCCGCCGAGCGTACGAATCATGCGGATTTCCGCCGGCGTTTCGTACGACGGCCCCGTATTGGCGACATATACTCCTTCATGCACGCGAACGCCAAGTCTCGCCGCCGTTTCCTTGGCGAGCTCGCGCAGCCGCCGGCTATACGCTTCCGTCATGTCCGGAAAGCGCGGACCAAGCTCCGGATCGTTCGGACCAATGAGCGGATTTGTGCCCAGCAAGTTGATATGGTCGGAAATGATCATGAAATCGCCGGGCTGAAACCGTTCGTTGATGCCGCCCGCAGCGTTTGTCACGATCAATTCGCGGACGCCAAGCGCCTTCATCACCCGGACGGGAAACGTCACTTCCTGAAGCGAATACCCTTCATAATAATGAAACCGCCCTTGCATGGCGACAACGGTCGCCCCCTCAAGCCGCCCATATACGAGCCGTCCAGCGTGTCCTTCAACGGTCGACACTGGAAATCCGGGAATATCTTCATACGGAATGCGAACCGCCTCTTCGATTTCATCAGCGAGCACGCCGAGCCCCGAGCCGAGAATGAGACCGATTTCAGGCGGAGTTGGCATCAATGGGCGCAAATGACCGGCGGTTTTTTCAATCGCTTGTCGATCCATTCTTTTCCCCCTCATCGTTCTTTATGAAGTTAGGCCAAATCAGCCAAAAAGCTTGTTCCGTACGGCGGCCGGTTGACTTGGAAGTTATCCGCAATCGTTGCGCCGACATCGGCAAACGTCTCGCGGACTGGGAGCGGCTTGCCGCCGCGAAATCGCGGGCTGTACACCAAAAGCGGCACATATTCGCGCGTATGGTCGGTTCCGTGGTGAATCGGGTCGTTGCCGTGGTCAGCGGTGATGATAAGCAAGTCGTCCGCTGTCAAGCGCGGCAACACATCGGCAAGCCGGGCGTCAAACTCTTCGAGCGCATCGCCGTAACCTTTTGGGTCGCGGCGATGGCCGTATTTAGCGTCAAAATCGACGAGATTGACGAAACTCAACCCGGTAAAGTCCATGCCGAGCGTGTCGACGAGCTTATCCATTCCGTCCATATTGGATGTCGTTCGCAACGACTGGGTAACTCCTTCATTGTCGTAAATATCGGCGATCTTCCCGATGGCAATCACTTCATAACCGGCGTCTTTCAATTCATTCATCACCGTTTTGCCAAACGGCTTAAGCGCATAGTCGTGCCGGTTGGCGGTTCGCTCAAAATGGCCGGGTGTGCCGATGAACGGTCGGGCAATGACGCGCCCGACCATATACGGCTCGTCGCGCGTCAATTCACGAGCGATTTCGCAAATGCGGTACAATTCATCAAGCGGCACAACTTGTTCATGGGCGGCGATTTGCAAGACGGAGTCGGCTGATGTATAGACGATGATCGCCCCTGTTTTCATATGCTCTTCGCCAAGCTCTTCGATGATCGCTGTTCCGCTCGCCGGTTTGTTGCCGATCACGTTCCGGCCGGTGCGCCGCTCGAGCTCAGCGATCAATTCATCTGGGAACCCGTTCGGAAAGACGCGGAACGGCTTGTCGATGCGAAGGCCCATCAGCTCCCAATGGCCTGTCATCGTATCTTTTCCAGCCGATGCTTCCTTCATTTTTGTATAGTACGCGAGCGGTCGATCGACTTTCGGCACCCCTTTGATCTCACGAATATGGCTTAGGCCGAGCTTCGCCATGTTCGGCATATAGAGGCCGCCGCGATACTCAGCGATATGGCCGAGCGTATCCGCTCCTTTGTCGTTGTATTTCTCGGCATCCGGCGCTTCGCCGATGCCGACTGAATCCATCACAATCAAAAAGACGCGCCGGTATGTCGCTTTCACATTCATTCCCCCTGCCTGCAATGAAAAATATGGAGTCTCTTTCTATCGTTCCCGTATTTTCGCGAAAACACGCCTATGGCCAATTGGTCAGAAGTCTGACAACTAAAACGACAGGCAAGCGCCTAGCATACGGCAACTGCTAGGCGCGCGGGTGGTACTGTTTGTACACGTCTTTTAGGCGCGTTTTCGTAACATGCGTATACATTTGCGTCGTCGAAATGTCGGCATGCCCAAGCAACTCTTGCACAGCGCGCAAATCGGCTCCGTTCTCAAGCAGATGCGTCGCAAACGAATGCCGAAGCGTATGCGGCGTCAATTCTTTTTCGATGCCGGCTTCTTTCGCGAGCCGCTTTAAAATTTTCCAAAACCCTTGCCGTGTCAACCGCTGGCCATAATGGTTCAAAAACAGCGCCTCCGTTGCCCGCCGTCGCGGATTGACAAGCTGCGGGCGCCCTCGCTCCAAATAGTGGGCAAGCGCTTCAATCGCCATGCGCCCGATCGGCACGATCCGCTCTTTCCGCCCTTTTCCATAGCAGCGGACAAACCCCATCGTCAAATGCACGTCGCTTAAGTTGAGCTGCACAAGCTCACTGACGCGCATGCCGGTCGCATACAACAGCTCCAGCATCGCCTTGTCGCGCAGCCCAAACGGTGTGCTCACTTGCGGCGCTGCAAGCAGCGCCTCGACTTCCTCGACCGACAGCACTTTCGGCAGCGTCCGTTCAAACTGCGGCGTTTCGATATGGACGGTCGGGTCTTGCGCCGCGATTTTCTCCCTTAGCAAAAACTGATGAAACGAACGGATCGACGCCAAATGGCGGGCGATCGTCCGCGCCGATTGCCCTTGTTCGCTTAAAAACTTTAAAAAATGGAGAATATGGAGGCGCTCCACTTCGCCCCACGCCTGAAGCTGCTCGACTTGGCGCAAATAGCGGACGTATTTTTTCAAATCGCGTTCATACGAAACGATCGTATTGTGCGCCAAATTCCGCTCCACCGTCAAATAATGCAGAAAATCTTTCAACTCGTATTCCAACGCTCTCTACTCCCCATCGCGATAAAAAAATAACAGCCGGTCGAGCCAACTTGGCGGCGCACTCTCCGCCGCCGATACTTTGACCGCCGATCCCTTCGGCTCATCGTATCGGTGGTAATACTCGTACTCGCGGTTAAACCATACAAGACTATAATAAAATAAAATGGTGCATCCCGTAAATAAAAGAAACACTTTCACCATTTGCCAAACGGTTTTCATGGCATCCTCCCTATCAGCTGCTTGTCAGCTTGCTAGTATGAGGATATGCCATTTGTTTCGTTGTTTATACGCAAAAAACCTTTCCCGTTGGAAAAGGTTTTTATTTTTCTTCATGCTTTTGCTGGCAACGGTGACAAATGCCGTGGAACGTCAAACGATGGTCTTTAATTTTAAATTTCCACTTCTCCTCAACAATCGCTTCGACATCCTCAAGCAAATCTTCTTGAATTTCCGCCACCGATCCGCATTCCAAGCAGATGAGGTGGTGATGGAAATGGGCCGCTCCTTCCTTGCGGAGGTCATAGCGCGACACCCCGTCCCCGAAATTGATTTTATCGACAATTTTCAGCTCGGTTAACAGCTCGAGCGTCCGGTAAACGGTCGCCAACCCGATTTCTGGGGATTTTTCTTTCACGAGGAGGTAGACGTCTTCCGCGCTTAAATGGTCTTCTTCATGTTCAAGCAGGACTCTTACCGTTGCTTCCCGCTGCGGCGTTAACTTGTAACCCGCCGAATGCAGCTGCTTCTTGATTCGTTCCACACGATCTTCCATCTTTTCATTCCTCCCTCGCCATTCACCCATCATTATAACAAATGCACGAGGGAAGTATCAAAGTAAAATCACTATTATGAAGAAATGATAATGGTTATTATATAATATTCATTATGATTAAACTCATTGTCCATTGAACCGCCTGTTTCATCAATGCCGGCGAAAGATATGCCTCGACCGCTGAGGAAAGAAGCAGCCCAAGGGCGACAGCCGCCATCGCCGCTGCGTAGCGCATCACCATCGGAAACATCGATCCATGCGGCCGCTTCATAAACTGGTTGCGCACCATGTGCAAGGAAAACGAAATCGAAATGACGCCCATGACGATCATGAGTGGAATGGCCACCAAATTTTGCGGCATGATGGACACAAACGACAAAAGAAACCCGCGCCAACCCATTTGGTTGACTAAAAAGCCAACCGTAAAGCCGACGACGACGCCTTTGAAAAACAGCAAAACAAGAATGATCGGCAAGCCAATGACAGAAATGCCAAGCACCCACATCAGCGCGGTATATTTGACGTTGTGCATATAGCTTTGCCGGAACATATCATGGGCGCTTGCGATATTGTCTTTTGACACTTGTCCAAAAAATTGCGTCAAGTAATAGTACAAGTCTTGCTTTTGACTGAAACCGAGGCTGTTGACGACAATGGCGCCGAAAATGACGCCCATGAGAAACAGGACGATGACAAACACATACAGCGAAGCATGTTCACGCCAATGGACAGCGATAGCCGATTTCAGCGGATGGGTTCTCATTGTGCTTCGTCCTCCTACTTTGTCTCTTAGTAGATTGTATGTCCATCCGCTTTCGGTATGACTGTTTTTCTAAAAGGCTGGTGATGGAATGAAAAAGCAGCTCAACACCGACGTGTGACCAACTTCACGGGCGGCACGCCGCCTCGGTCCATTGGCGCATGGCTGGGCTGGGCCAAGCAGCACGCACGGCATGATGATGAACGGCAGGAGCGCTGCCCGAGTGGTTACCCCTCCCGCACTTTCCCGTATCTCCCACCGCCCCCGGCCTCGATATGGAGCGCACCGCTGCGGGCAAGGACGATCAGTTGGGCCAACTTTTCTCCCACTGTCTCCGCGATCTCTTCCTCCGCCGCCTCATGAAGAACGCTCATTTCCGTGCCAAAACGGGCGAGCAGCTTTTCATACGCTTTTGGACCAAGGCCGGGGATGAATTCAAGCGGCACTTGATAAATGTACGGCGGCCGTTTCGGCCCGCGTTCCGCCGTTTTCAGCTCCGCAAGCCGGTCAAACACGCCTTTCACGAAGCGATGATGGCCGCATGCCGCACAGCTGTCGACGTCCGGTGCAGCCGGCGCAAGGCAGCGCTCGCACACTGTCTGGTGATATTTTCCGAGTTTGGGATTTAAACCGTAGTTGGCGACAATCGCGCGCCCGTCTTCACCGCGCAGCGCTTTTTCAAATTCGGCAAACGTCGGGGCGGCGAGCCGCACTTCTTCATATTCACGGGCGATTTTCCGCAGCGAATGGGCATCGGAATTCGTCAAGTACGGGTAGCGATGCAATTCGGCGATCTGGTCCGCCATCGCCGTGTCGGCGCTTAACCCAAGTTCAATGGCATCAATCCAATCCGGGTCAAACACTTCTGTCAGGCTGTGCTTGACCCCTTTTCCGTACAAGCTTTTAAACGGGGTGAACGCGTGCGCGGGAATGAACCAGCCGCCCTGCTCTTTCGCGGCAGCTTGCAGTTCACGGCCGGACACGTAAATGCGCTGCGAACTGAGCGACACGTTCTTTACCCGTTTGCCAAGCCAGCCGGAAAACGTGCGCATCGTCTGCACAGTCGGCAAAAAAACGAGCACGTGGATCGGTCCATGGCAATGGTCGTCATATACTTCGATTTCACTGCCTAACAAAAGCGTCACTTTCCCGGCGCTGACGCCGCCCCCCTCATGTTCGCGCCAACCGTGCTTCTCCACTGCCCGCTCGAGCTCGTCCAGCACTTCGGGCACATGGCTGTCAATGACACCGACGAGGTCGATCCCTTTCACCTCAGCCGCCTCATGCAAGATGTTCTCAAGCGTCAACGTGCGCGCCCCCGTAATTTTCACCGGGCGGCCCGAGGCGGTGCGGCCGATGTGAATATGTAAATCAGCGTAATAACGGCCGAGGCCGCGCTCGTTTTTTTTTATTCGGCATTTTGCTCCCCTAGCGCGCGGCGCAGCTGCAAATATTGCAAGGCGTATGCCGTTTTCGCGTCGTAAATGTCACGTTGTTGAAGCATCTCAAGCGCCTCCTCCAATGTCACTTCCAACAGCTCGACAAACTCATCTTCATCCAAACCGGCGCCGTCCTCCGCTTTTTCCAGCCCCTCGGCGACATACAAATGGATGAGTTCATCGGCAAACCCTGGGGATGTATAAAAGGACATGAGATGGCGCATCGATTGGGCGCGGTAGCCGGTTTCTTCTTCGAGCTCGCGATGTGCGGAAGCGAGCGGCTCTTCCCCATGTTCTAGCTTGCCCGCCGGAATCTCGACTAATGCGCGCTCCAACGCTTTTCGGTACTGGCGGACAAGAACGATTTTCCCGTCCGGCAACAGCGGCAGCACCGCCACCGCCCCCGGATGTTTGATCACCTCGCGCCGGCTCGTTTTCCCATTTGGCAACTCGACTTCCTCGATATACAAGTCAATGATGCGGCCGCTGAACAGCTTCTCTCTGCGGATTGTTTTTTCATACAGCTCCATGTTCATTCTCCCCTATCAAATTGGATCGATTCTTTTCCATTGTACTACATGTTTGGCCATTTTTTCGCTTCCGTTGTACAATGAACATATCATTATCGATCGCGAAAGGGGGCGCAAAACATGAACAAACGCCGCATCGGCACATCAGACTTATACGTCAGCGAAATTGGACTCGGCTGCATGTCGCTCGGCACTGATGAAAACCATGCCATCTATCTCATCCATGAAGCATTGGAGCGCGGCATCAACTACTTGGATACAGCCGATTTATACGACCGCGGCTTAAACGAGGAATTTGTCGGCAAAGCGGTGAAAGGAAAACGCGACCAAGTCATCATCGCGACAAAAGTCGGCAACCGTTGGCGCCGAGACGGAAGCGGCTGGGACTGGGATCCGTCAAAAGCCTATATCAAACAAGCGGTCAAAGAGAGCCTGCGCCGCCTGCAAACGGACTACATTGACTTATACCAGCTCCACGGCGGCACGATCGACGACCCGATCGATGAGACGATTGAAGCGTTCGAAGAGCTGAAGCAAGAAGGCGTCATCCGTTGGTACGGCATCTCCTCGATCCGCCCAAACGTCATTCGCGAATATGTGAAGCGCTCGAACATCGTCAGCGTCATGATGCAATACAGCTTGCTTGACCGTCGGCCGGAAGAATGGTTCCCGCTTCTTCGCGAACACAACATCAGCGTGATCGCCCGCGGTCCGGTCGCTAGAGGCTTGCTCACGAGCCGCCCGCTTGAGCAGGCGGGCAGCGCGGTGAAACAACACGGCTACCTCGATTATTCGTATGAAGAACTGCAGGCGCTCATCCCGAAGCTGAAGGAAAAAACGGCCGGACGCCGGTCCTTGACCGCGACCGCGCTGCAATTTTGCTTGTATGACCCGGTCGTTGCCGCCGTCATCCCGGGCGCCAGCCGCCTTGAACAGCTTGAGGAAAACGTCGCCGCTGCGTCAGCCCCGCCGCTTGACCGCACTGAATACGAATGGCTGAAACAAGCGACGAAACGCTCGGTGTACGACGTGCATCGATAAAAACCAAAGGAGCGGAAAGAAAGCGACATGCCTTGCTGAAAAATAGATCGAGCCAAAAAATGCAAACAAATCGAGAGCCCGGCGGCCGTTGACGGCCGCATACGGGCTCTCGTTCGGTACGTGCGGCCGCTCATTTGCGACGAGCGGGCCGCTTTATTTCTTTTCATCTACGTATCGGTCCCTCGCCGCCCCTAAGCCAACGGCCATCATGGCGATGCAGACGGCAACAAGCAGACCAAGCGGCGCATTGAAGCGGCCGGACGCATCATACAGCACCCCGAACAACGGCGGACCGGAAGCCGCCAGCAAGTAGCCGACCGATTGCGCCATGGCGGACAATTGGGCGGCGGCGAGCGGATGGCGCGTCCGCAGCGTAAACAGCATCATCGCCAGCGAAAACGCCATGCCAGCGCCGATGCCGGCAACAAGCGCCCCCGCCCACAGCCACCACCCTTGCCCGCCGAAAAAGACAAGCGTCCCAGCTCCCATGCAAAGCACAGCTGAACCAATCAGCACCTTTTGATTGTCCATCCGCTCCGCGAGCATCGGAGAGACGAACATCATCGGCAGCTGGGCAAACTGAAAGAAAAAGAGCAGCCATCCGGCCGCCCCGGCGGCCAACCCCTTGCTTTGTCCAAGCTCCGGAAGCCAAGTGACGACGCAGTAAAAGAAAAACGATTGCAATCCCATAAACAACGTCACTTGCCAGGCGAGCCATGACCGCCAAAGCGTTGAGCGGCGGCTTCCGGACGGCGCGCCGTCCGGCTCCTGGCGGCGCGCTTGCGGCAGCCAAACGAAAAGCGCCAAAGCCGCCAACAATGCCCAAAAGCGAAGCGCCCCTTGCCAGCCAAGCCCCCAGTCATCCGCAAGCGGAACGGCGATCCCGGAAGCGAACGCCGCGCTCATGTTCATCGTCACTGTATAAATGCCCATCATGAAACCAACCCGTTCGGGAAACGACTCTTTCACCAGCGCCGGCAGCAAGACGTTGTCCACCGCAATGGCTGCACCGATCAGCACCGTGCCGGCAAACAGCCAGCCAACGCCGGAGAGCGGCCGGAGAAGCTCGCCAACGAGCAAAACGATCAACGAAAAAAAGAGCGTCCGCTTCATCCCGAACCGGCGGGCGAGAGCCGCTGCCGCCGGCGCCAGCAAGGCGAACGCCATAAGCGGAATTGTCGTCAACGCCCCGGCGGCCGCGTAGGAAAGGCCAAGCCCCCGCTGCAAATCAGGCACGAGCGGGCCGACCGTCGTAAGCGGCGCGCGCAAATTGACGGCCAACGCGACGACCGCTCCGGCCGTCCAGAATGGAAAAGAAGAGGGGCGCGCCGCTGCCGCATTCGATTTCATCGTCCATCCCCTCCGCTACTTAAATTTCCGCCAGTCTAGCTCGCTTTCCTCAAGCAGCTCGGCAAACGATTTCTGTTCCTCGCGGCGGCGCGCTTCCTCGCGGCGCCGCGCTTCCTCTGCCGCCCGACGCCGCTGTTCTTCCTCGGCAAGCACCCGCTTTTTCTCAAGCAGCTTCGCTTCCACCGCGGCGCCAAGCCGGTCGGCGATCGTCAAAGCCTCCGTCCCTTGCTCTTTTTTTCGCCCGATCTTCTTCATCATGTCCGCCCCCTTGCATAACAATCGTTCATTTGTCAAACGATACAACTACACGACAAAGAAAAGGAGAGATGATGGATGGCGAAAAACCGCGCCCAAAAAGGAAAACCGTCCGCTGATACGGTCAAGCCGGTGATCGCAAAAGAAGAGCTGGAAAAAGCAACCCACCCGACCAAGCGGCAAAACAGTCCTCAATGACATAGAAATGGCATATGCGGATTTTTATAGAAAGGGGCGCCCTGCAGCCCAAACCGGCTTTCAGGGCATCCCCTTTACAACACTTCGGTGATGTGCGGCATATGCTCGCCAAGCCAAGCAATGGCCGACTCAAGCGTCGGAAACTCTTTCGTTTCAAACGTCATTTCGTTTTGCAGCAGCCAGACGTCTTTCGCCTCATGATACGGGCCGGCGACCGACCAATGAAGCAAGCTGTACGGATCGTTTTCATGGGTGAACGACACCCATGTTTTTTGCTTCGCCGTCTTTGCGAGCTGCTCTAACTTACCGTTCATCGCCGGATTTCACCTCAACAAGCGGCATATGACCATTCAACGTTTGCCCTGGGCTTTTGAGCTGAAAAACGGTCGTTCCCGGCTTGACGTCAATCGTCATCGCTTCATCAAAAAAGATGAGCCGCGACCGTTCCACGAGCACCGGCACGAAATTCGTTTCGACGGCCCAATCATCGTCATCGGCCTTGTCGACAAGCCATAGCGCCGGCACGCCGTCGACCAAACAGCCGCAGCCGTCCGTGTCAAACGCCAGCTTTAACTGCCGTTCGGATTGCGCTACAATAGAGGCAAGCGCCCGTTTGGCTGCATCCGTAAACGTGATCGATACACTCATGCCTGACTCCTTTTTCCTTATTGATTTTCCTTTTCATTTTACCTGCCAACACGCGAAACTGTCAAAGCAAAGGAGGAACAAGCGATGGCAAACGTGCAAATCAAAGTGAATGACAACGGTTCGCTGCGCGTCACCGGCGATGTGGAACTGCTCGATGGAGAAGGAAAGCCGTTTGTGACGAAACAAACGTTTTCGCTCTGTCGGTGCGGGCTGTCGAACAATAAACCGTTTTGTGACGGTTCACATAAAGGCCGATTCCAATCGGTCGTCCGCGCCCCGTCGCCGGAATCGAGCGAATCGTAACGAACGGCCGTTTCTTCCCAGCCAACAGGCAAGGACGTCTTTGCACAAGTTTCATAACGGACGGTGAAATCGATGAATGAACGTTGGCTGCAAAAACAAGCGCGCAACTGTCTGCGGCATTACGGCTGCGATGATGACATGATGCCGCTTGACGAAGACGACTGGCGCGAGCTTTGCGCCCGCATTGCCGCCGCCAAAGAGAGGCAGCCAAACGCGGACATCTATGAACTTGTCCATGACGCCGTCTACCGGTTCATCGCCGGTTCTTGACCCGACTTGTGTCAAATGCCCCTAATGAGAAAGAAAAGCGGCGCTGCGATTGTAAAAGGGTGTCCCACAGGCTCGGGACACCCTCTCGTATTCCATAGACGCAAAACGATCAAACAACATGACCGTTTTCGACCAGCTTCTTTGACTTACTTTTGGAAAAACGCCCGTTTCGCCACCTTTTCCACCAAACCCGGCGCAAGGCGATACAGCCGGCTGCCAAGATCCATCCAGCGCGGCATGTTCACTTCGCGCGTTGGCGTCATCATCGCGGCAACAACGCGCTTCGCCACCGCCTCCGGGCGCAGCATCCAACGCGACACGTTGCGCACATACTCTCCCGATTCATCAGCGGCCGAAAAAAAGTTCGTCTCCACCGGCCCCGGATTGACGGCCGTGACAAAAACGCCAAAGCGCCCCGCCTCGAGGCGGAGGCTGTCGGTAAAGCCAACGACCGCGTGTTTCGTCGCGGAATAGACGCTCGACTTCGGCGTCGCGATTTTGCCGGCTTGCGAGGCGATATTGAGAATGTGGCCGCTTCGGCGTTCTTTCATATGCGGATACACCGCCTTCGTGCAGGCGATCAAGCCGAAGACATTGACCGCAAACATCCTCTCCATTTCATCCAAGTCGATGTCCTCGACATAGCGAAAGACGCCAAACCCGGCGTTGTTGACCAACACATCGATCGCGCCAAGGTCCGCAATGAGCTGGGAAACGACCGCCTCGATCATGCCGCGGTCGCTGACATCAAGCGATGCATACGGGGCGCGAATGCCGGTTTGCGCTTCAATGCGCGCGCTGATTGCTTTCAACTTTTCTTCACTGCGCGCCAAGAGCACCGGCACTGCCCCTTGGCGCGCCGCTTCATAGGCGATTTGCTCGCCAATTCCTCCCGACGCTCCGGTAATGACGACATGGCGCCCCTTCAGCCGCACACCGACACCCCCGCCGCTTCGTAAACGTATCGGCCGGCTTCCTGTTTTTTCGTCACATACCCGTTCGCCTCGAGATAATCAAGCTGGCCGATTGTCTCCGACATCGTCAGCATGAGCTGGCGTTCGTAAGCCGTTGGGAACAGCTTTTGACAAACGTCAAACACCGTATGCGGGCGTTCTTTCACCATTTCGAGCACCCGCTCGGCGCGCTGGCGCTGCTTATCGAGCCGCTCGCGAACGAGCGCCGGAATATCGGTCGCATCGTCGCCATGGCCGTTTAACGAGCGAACGATGTCGTATTGCAGCATTTTTTCGAGCGATTCATTATACTGCAGCAGCGGTTTCGGCCGCTCCGTCTCCCCTTCCGCCGGCGGCTCCATCATTGGATTCGGGGAAATATGAACAAGCAAATGATCACCGCCGATCAGCAATCCGTCCGCCTCGCGGTAGAGGGCGATATGGCTTTGCGCATGCCCCGGCGTTTCGATGACCTGCCACCCGGGCATCCCCGGCACCGCGTCCCCTTCCGTCACCATGATGTCAAGCCCGCGCCGGCTTGCGTAGCGAAGCGATCCGCCTTCTTTGGACAGCTGACTGAACAAACGGCGGTCGACGCCGCATTCCGTAAAAAATTCCTGAAAAAATTGGACGTACCGCTCCATAAACGAACGTTCGCGGCGCAAAAACGGATCGGCTTTCGGATGGCCGATGATCGGCGCATGCGGAACATAATCAAGCAAGCCGACATGATCCGGATGATGGTGAGTAATGACGATTTGTTCAATATCCTCTGGCGCATAACCGACCTCGCCAAGCTGCTTCACAAACAGCTGCCATGCTTCCTCTGTTTTCACTCCGGCATCGACCAGCGTCAACCGATCGCCGGCGATCACGTACATATGCACATCGCCGACCGGAAACGGCGTCGGCACCGTGATCCGATACACTCGTTCCTCGTTCATTGCGTTCCCTTCTTTCCTCAAGTTCATGAACCATCCCGTTCGAACCGTTTCATCAGTCAAAATGAATAGTTATTCATTATATTTTATTTTACAGTTTACATCGATTTCATCCATTTGTCATGCCTTTTTCTTCCGCACGACGAAATTGCAAAAAAATTCGTTCTCCTCTCTTGACAACCGTGCTCGTCCCGCGGCATAATGACAAATAAATTATGATACGGCAAAACAGGCGATGAACAGGGCCAGTAAACCGCAAACGGCACCAGAGAGCGAAGCCCGCGGCTGGAAGGCTTTGCGGCCCTCTTTGCGGTTGAACCTACCCTAGGAGCTGTTAGGCCAACCTAAACGCCTCCCCGGCGTTATCGGGGCAGAGTTGGGCCTGTTTGGCGCTTGGGCCAAATCGGGCCAAAAAAGGTGGTACCGCGGAAACGAAGGTTTTCCGTCCTTTTGCAGGACGGGAAACCTTTTTCTTTTGGATGGATACACCAAGGCAAGGAGGAGTGGAATGATGAACAACGAACGAACGATCGCGCTCATCGGCGCCGGCTCGATGGCGGAAGCGCTCATCGCCGGCATGACGAAAGCGTTTTGCCATCCGGCGCACATTGTCGTCGCCAACCGACGAAACCGCCCCCGTCTTGAGGAACTGGCGCGTCAATACGGTGTTGGCACGGCGGATTGCGCGCAAGAAGCCGTCAAACAAGCGGATATCATCATTTTGGCGATGAAGCCGAAAGACGTCGCCGAAGCCATGAACGCCATCGCACCATCCATCCGGTCCGATCATCTTATTCTTTCGCTGTTGGCCGGCGTGACAACGGAAACGATCGAACGGCTCGCTGGACGCAACATCCCTGTCGTGCGCGCCATGCCAAACACATCCGCCGCCGTCGGCTTATCAGCGACCGCCATCGCCGGCGGCCGCTTCGCCGCGAAAGAACATCTTGAGATCGCCAAACAGCTGTTTGAAACGGTCGGCATCGTCGCTGTTGTGCCGGAGCGCGACTTGCATGCGGTCACCGGCCTGTCCGGGAGCGGTCCGGCGTATGTGTATTACTTGGTCGAAGCGATGGAAAAAGCGGCGGCCGACATCGGCCTTGAGCGAGATGTCGCCAAACGGCTCATTTTGCAAACGATCATCGGCGCAGCCGAGATGCTAAAAGCGTCCGACAAGCACCCATCCGTCCTGCGCCGTGAAGTCACGAGCCCAGGCGGCACGACCGAAGCCGGCATTGGCGTGCTTGAGCAATACCGGTTCCAAGAAGCGGTCATCGCCTGCATCCGAAGGGCGACGGCCCGCTCCGAAGAGCTCGGCAGCGCGCTTCTCGCTGCCATCGCCGAAGCGTAAAGAGCGGACCTCCGGAGCGCGCCGCCCCTGCACGGCGGAAGGGCGGGGAAGTTTCGGCAAAACCGGGCGCAATGAACAAGGAAACAAACGAACCTTTTCATCCGGTTATGGAAGATTTTTTTGGTTTCGCATAACGGAAACTCGAATTTCGCACATGACACAACCGCATAAGCCCATCTTTACCCAAAACAGACCATGTTAACAGGGCCGCAGCTTTTCCACCGTCCGGCTCAGGCAAAACAGTCCGTTTCACTTTGTTTTTGACAGGCAGCGTGCTATCATCAGTCATGAACCACTCATTGGCTTAGAAAGGAGCCGCTTGTCATGAACACGGTATTGTTTTCGCCGTATACGATCCGCGGGCTGACGCTGAAAAACCGAATTGTCATGTCGCCGATGTGCATGTATTCGTGCGACACGAAAGACGGCGCCGTACGCACGTGGCACAAAATCCACTACTCGGCTCGCGCCGTCGGCCAAGTCGGCTTGATTATCGTCGAGGCGACCGGCGTGACGCCGCAAGGTCGCATTTCTGAACGCGACTTAGGCATTTGGAGCGATGACCATATCGCCGGGCTTCGCGAACTCGTTGGGCTTG
This sequence comes from Geobacillus sp. WSUCF1, assembly GCF_000422025.1. Classification (NCBI taxonomy): domain Bacteria; kingdom Bacillati; phylum Bacillota; class Bacilli; order Caryophanales; family Anoxybacillaceae; genus Geobacillus; species Geobacillus sp. WSUCF1. The sequence goes on from NZ_ATCO01000086.1 coordinate 26,026, forward strand.
TGAAAGAGCATGGAGCCGCCATCGGCATCCAGCTTGCCCATGCGGGGAGAAAATCGCAAGTGCCGGGAGAGATCATCGCTCCGTCAGCCGTCCCGTTTGATGATTCGTCGCCGACGCCAAAAGAAATGACGAAAGCCGACATCGAAGAAACGGTGCAGGCGTTCCAAAACGGGGCGCGGAGGGCAAAAGAAGCCGGCTTTGACGTGATTGAAATCCATGCCGCCCACGGCTACCTGATTAACGAATTTTTATCGCCGCTCTCCAACCGGCGCCAAGACGAGTACGGCGGCTCTCCGGAAAACCGTTACCGTTTCTTGGGCGACGTGATTGACGCTGTCCGCGAGGTATGGGACGGGCCGCTGTTTGTGCGCATCTCAGCGTCCGACTATCACCCGGAAGGACTGACAGCGAAAGACTATGTTCCATACGCCAAACGGATGAAAGAGCAAGGCGTCGACCTTGTTGACGTCAGTTCCGGCGCTGTTGTTCCGGCGCGCATTGACGTCTATCCGGGCTATCAAGTGCCGTTTGCCGAACTGATCCGCCGCGAAGCGGACGTGCCGACCGGCGCCGTCGGGCTCATTACATCCGGCTGGCAGGCGGAAGAAATTGTGCATAACGGCCGCGCCGATCTCGTCTTTTTGGGGCGCGAGCTGCTGCGCAACCCATACTGGCCATACGCCGCAGCGCAGGAGCTCGGCGTCAAAATCGACGCACCCGTCCAATATGAGCGCGGCTGGCGGTTTTAACCGCGCGGGATCGAAAACGAGGCGAAATCAGCGGCAAGATCGGTGTTCGGAAACACCTTCCGCGCCTCGGCGACGAGCTGCAGCGCCGCCTCGCCTTGATAGCGAGAGCTGATATGGGTCAAAATAAGCCGCTTCGCTCCGGCCCGCCTCGCCACCTCGGCTGCATCTGTGGTCGTGGAATGGAAATAGTCATGGGCCAGCCGCTGTTCCGCCGCGGCAAACGTCGCCTCGTGGACGACGACATCGGCATCGCGGGCGAGTTCAATCGCCGCTTCGCAAAAACGGGTGTCGCCGAGCACCGCGACGATCCGCCCTTTTTGCGGCGGGCCGACAAACTCACGCCCGTCGATGACCGTGCCGTCATCGAGCATGACTGTTTTCCCTTGCTTGATTTGTTGATAAATCGGGCCAGGGCGGACGCCGAGTGCTTGCAATCGATCGACCAAGAGCGGGCCGGGCAAATCTTTTTCCACGACGCGGAAACCGTATGACGGCATGCCGTGATCGAGCCGTTTGGCGATGACTTGAAACCGTTCATCATCAAAAATGACTCCTTCTTCGATCTCGGCGATGTTCAATTCATACCGCAGCCGCGTCCCGCTGACGGACAGCGCCGTCTCCACAAACGCGCGAATGCCTTTCGGGCCGAAGACCGTAAGCGGCGTTTCGCCGCTTTGAAACGAACGGCTGCCAAGCAGCCCAGGCAGGCCGAATAGATGATCGCCATGCAAATGGGTGATGAAAATATGCTCAATGCGGCGCGGGCGAATGGCGGTATGCAAAATTTGATGCTGCGTCGCTTCGCCGCAGTCAAACAGCCATGTCGCCCCGCGTTCGCCAAGCAGCTGCAGGGCGACGGACGATACGTTGCGCTCTTTGGCCGGCACGCCGGCACCCGTACCTAAAAACAACAGTTCCAACGCGCTTCACTCCTTTTTCTCGCTCAATATGGCCTGTTGTTAGCGTACCAATGTCAAAACCGCTTTTCAACTTTCTTTTGCGCTCGAAAACGCCGGGTTGGCGCCCGGCTCTTTCATGAACATAAACGCTTTCCCGCCGGAATGCAACAAAGTGTTTGCGTTCCGACCGGCAAACCTCTACAATGGTTTCATTGAAGAGAAAAATTTGGCTAAAGCGAGGTACATACGGTGGACAACATGAACCCGAAATCGATCATCGTCATTTTCGGAGCGACGGGAGATTTGGCGAAACGGAAACTGTTTCCGTCCCTTTACCGCCTGTATGAAAAAGGGCACCTAAACGACCAGTTCGCCGTCGTCGGCGTCGCGCGCCGTCCGCTGTCGGCCGATGAGTTCCGGAACTATGTGCGCGACTCGGTCGAAACGGCGTTTCAGCAGAAGCTCACCGACGGCCGATTCACCTCCCATTTCTACTATCATCCGTTCGACGTGACGGAAGCCGAGTCGTACCAGCGCTTAAAGTCGCTCCTCGAACAGCTCGACGGCACATACAAGACCGAAGGCAACCGCATCTTTTATTTGGCGATGGCGCCGGAATTTTTCGGCACCGTCACGTCCCGCTTGCAGTCAGAAGGATTGACGGAAACGCGCGGCTTTAAGCGGCTCGTCATCGAAAAGCCGTTCGGGCATGACTTGGCGAGCGCCGAGAAGCTGAATGACGAAATTCGCCGCGTCTTTTCCGAGCGGGAAATTTACCGGATCGACCATTACCTCGGCAAAGAAATGGTGCAAAACATCGAGGTCATCCGCTTTTCAAACGCCATTTTCGAGCCGCTTTGGAACAACCGGTTCATCGCCAACATTCAAATCACATCGAGCGAAACGCTCGGCGTCGAAGACCGCGGCCGCTACTACGACCATTCCGGGGCGTTGCGCGACATGGTGCAAAACCATATGCTGCAAATGGTCGCTCTGTTGGCGATGGAACCGCCGATCAAATTAACGACCGATGACATCCGCCATGAAAAAGTGAAAGTGTTGCGCGCCTTGCGCCCGATTGCGCACGATGAAGTCGACCGCTATTTCGTGCGCGGCCAATACGGGCGCGGGGTGATCCACGGCAAAAACGTGCCGGCGTATCGCGAGGAGCCGAACGTCGATCCGGACTCGAACACGGAAACGTTCGTCGCTGGAAAACTTTTGATCGACAACTTCCGTTGGGCTGGCGTGCCGTTTTACATTCGCACCGGCAAACGGATGGCGGAAAAATCGACGAAAATCGTCGTCCAATTTAAAGATGTACCGATGAACTTGTATTACCGGACGAATGAGACGATCGCCCCGAACTTGCTCGTCATCCACATCCAGCCGGACGAAGGGATCACCCTTCATTTAAACGGCAAAAAAACCGGGGAATCGACGACCATAACAGCTCCATTTCAACTCGACTATTGCAACAACTGCATCGACGGGATCAACACGCCGGAAGCATACGAAAAGCTGCTGTACGACTGCATGCGCGGCGATGCGACAAACTTCACCCATTGGGACGAGGTGGCAGCGTCATGGCAATTTGTCGACCCGATTTCTGAGGTGTGGGCGAACACAAAAGCTTCCGACTTTCCGAACTACGCGGCTGGCTCCATGGGCCCGGCGGCCGCGGACGAGCTGCTCAAACAAGACGGCTTCCACTGGTGGCCGATCGCGCATCCGCGGCCATAACCGCGAATCGTTTGCGCCCGCCGCCCTTTTGGACAAGCGAGCGTTATCTCTCATGCAAAGGAGCGAATGAACGATGAAGGTGTATGACGTCACGGCCCCGATTTACGAGGGCATGCCCGTATATAAAAACAAACCGGAAAAACAGCCGAAACGCACAACGATCACCAACGGCTATGTGACCGAATCGCGCATTGACATGGACGTGCACACCGGCACGCACATTGACGCCCCCCTCCATATGGTCGAAGGCGGGGCGACGTTTGAAACGATTCCATTGAACGACCTCGTCGGCCCGTGCAAGCTGTTCGATTTGACGCATGTCAACAACCGGATCATGAAAGACGACATCGCGCATCTTGACATTCAAGAAGGCGACTTCGTTCTGTTTAAAACGAAAAACTCCTTTGATGATGCATTTAACTTTGAGTTTATTTTCGTCGCCGAAGACGCGGCTCGGTATCTAGCCGACAAACGGATCCGCGGCGTCGGCATCGACGCCCTTGGCATCGAACGGGCGCAAGAAGGCCACCCGACTCATAAAACGCTGTTTTCGGCCGGCGTCATCGTCATCGAAGGGCTGCGGCTGAAAGACGTCCCCGAAGGCCGCTATTTCATGGTCGCCGCTCCGCTCAAACTCGTCGGCACCGACGCCGCCCCGGCGCGCGTCTTGCTGTTTGACCGCGAGCCGTAAAAACAGCCGGTCCCCCGATGGGACCGGCTGTTTGATCATTTCAAATTGAATATTCGCCATGGCCGCCCTAAAGACTGGTAAAATGGCGGGGGCTTCCTCGCCTCTGTTTACAGCTCTTCCCCGTTCGTGCGAATGACGCGTTGGAACCAGTAGAAGCTTTTTTTCTTATAGCGCTTCAAATCGCGCAAGTTCTCATCGTCACGGTTGACGAAAATGACGCCGTAGCGCTTGCGCATCTCCCCTTGCGAACTTAACAGATCCGTCGCCCCCCACATCAAATAGCCGATCACCTCGACGCCTTCTTCCATCGCCATCTTCATTTGTTCGATATGACGGCGCAAATAGTCGATCCGCTCATCATCTTCGACCGTGCCGTTCTCATTCAGCTCCTCTTCCAATCCGATCCCGTTTTCGGTGATGAAAATCGGCATCTGATAGCGGGCGTACACGTCTTTTAAGGCAATCCGCAACCCGATCGGATCGATCGCCCAGCCCCATTTCGTCTTTGGCAAATAGGGATTCGGTTCAAGCCCTTTGATGATCCGCTCATCCTGTTCTTGGTGACGGACGATTTGGCTTTGATAGTAGCTGAACGACAAAAAGTCGACCGTCTGCGAACGGAGCAACTCCTCATCCCCCGCTTCGAGCGGCAGGCAGATTCCTTTTTTCTCAAGCCGGTTGGTCACATAACGCGGATAGGCGCCGCGGGCGAACACATCAAAGAAGAAATCAATGAACAGCTCTTTCGCCTGCACGTTCGCCAAAGCGTCTTCCGGCCGGCATGTCGCCGGATACGTCGTCAAATACGTCACCATCCCGCCGATCTTCGCCTCGGGAGCGATTTCGCGCAGCGCCTTCACGGCTTTCGCGTGGGCGATGAACACATGATGACAGACGCGGTAGGCAAACGCTTCCGGGTCTTCGTCTTCCGGGCAGATCGCCCCCCATAAATGCGGTTGTTCGAGCACTAAATTTTGTTCGTTGAACGTCAGCCAATAGTTCACTTTCCCGCGGTAACGCGCAAATACGGTGCGCGCGTACCGCTCAAACAAGTCGACGACTTTCCTTGATGCGAAGCCGTTGTATTTTCTCGCCAAAGCCAGCGGCAAGTCGAAATGGTACAGCGTAATGACCGGCTCGATGCCGTTCGCTCTCAATTCATCAAACACGGCGTCATAAAACGCCAAGCCCGCTTCATTCGGCTCCCCTTCCCCGTCCGGAAAAATGCGCGTCCAAGCGATGCTCGTCCGGTAGGCGGTAAAGCCGAGCTCCTTGAACAAAGCGATGTCTTCTTTGTAGCGATGGTAAAAATCGACCGCCACTTTCCAGTCGGAATGCCCTTTTGGAATCGGGCGCGCATCCACGATCGACAGCCCTTTGCCGCCTTCGTTCCACGCCCCTTCCGTCTGAAACGACGTCACCGCCCCGCCCCATAAAAAGTTGTCGGGGATGATCGATTTACGCTGTTGTGACATGGAAAGACCCTCCTATCTGTGAACAGACGTGTTTCAGTGATTGAACGCCTTGGAAAATTCACCCTTGGGCATCATCCTCATTATGACATATTTGCTTCTTTATAAAACTAGACGGGCGGAGGTACGAGCCCGTCTAGACGTTGTGAAAACTGTTTCATGCGCTTTGGAGAGCACCAACGCTCCCAGCAATGGCAATTTTATTGAGACAGTTTTTGCTTAATCAAATAATGGTTCGTAGCCACTTTTCGATACGTGAAGATCATTCCATCATCTCCAGCCGTTGCGAGCAACGCTTCAGATGACAAATCGGCGATTTTCGTTCCTGTTGCCCGGTTATAAATGGCACGGCTGGTGATGATATATTGACGGCTCGCCGCCCGCAGCGGCTCCGGAAATTCAGCGGCCACCAATGCGCCGGGCTGGGCTGGATTGATGCGCGCCTTTCCGTAAAAAATCTCCCCGCCATTCCAATCCCCCGTCAAACAATGATTTCTAATTCCTTCCTTATACATTCCTTGCGCATAGCATAGCTCAAACAATCGAGCACCGACATTTGACCATTCCTTATCCATCCTCAATATCCATGATAGCCCACCGTCGATCATCACTTCAAGCTCTTTTTGCCATACGCACCCCATTCGGCTGCATACACCAACCGCCGCCGATCACGAACAGCGGCCATCGCTTTGCTGTCTAATACATTTTTATGCTTTCCATTTTGAACCTCCTTTCCCCCGAACGGTCAAACAAATATAATGAAAACGGAACTCCCAATAGAAACAAGTGGGGTGAGGCAAAGTTGAACATTTTGCTCATTGAAGATGATGTGACGTTGTTTCAAGAAATCAAAGCACGTTTGGAACAATGGTCGTACGACGTTTGCGGCATCCGCGATTTCGGTCGTGTGATGGAAGAGTTTTCTGCTTGCAAGCCGCACTTGGTGATCATCGACATCCAGCTGCCGAAATTTGACGGGTTCCACTGGTGCCGCCAGATTCGTGCTCATTCGAACGTCCCGATTTTGTTTTTATCATCGCGCGACCACCCGACTGATATGGTCATGTCGATGCAGCTTGGGGCTGATGATTACATCCAAAAGCCGTTTCATTTCGATGTGCTGATCGCCAAAATCCAAGCGCTGCTCCGCCGCGTGTACAACTACAATGCCGGACCCGTTCAGCTGCAAACATGGTGCGGGGCAACGGTCGACTATGAAAAAAGCACAGTCTCAAATGAACACGGAACAGTGGAGCTGACGAAAAACGAGCTGTTGATTTTGAAACATTTATTGGCCAAGAAAAACCAGATCGTTGCTCGGACGGAGCTGATCAAACGGCTATGGGAAGACGAACGGTTTGTCAGCGACAACACGCTGACCGTCAACGTCAACCGCCTGCGGAAAAAACTCGACGAACTCGGTTTGGGCCGCTTCATTGAAACGAAAGTTGGGCAAGGCTATATGGCTACGGAAGAAGGGAGCCACTGATGATCAAAGACTATTTGTGGGAACGAAAAAGCTGGATGGCCCTCTTTCTCTTTCTGGAGCTGTTCATCCTGTTTGTCGCTTATCTGGATCCGACGATTCCGCTCTCCTCCATCCTTTACATCGTCTTTTTAACGACTATCATCTTTGTTGTCTTTGTCATCATCCGTTGGAAAAAAGAAACGGCATTTTATCAACGTTTGCAAGAGTGGGAGCGCGGCCTCGATCCTGTCTCTGCCCTGCGGGCGGCAAGCCACTGGAGAAGATCGTCGAACGCGTCCTCGCCAGCCAAACGGACCAATGGAAACAGGAGCTGAAAGAACACCTCGCCACGTTGGAACAAGAGAAAGATGAACTGTTGTCATGGATTCACGAAATGAAAACGCCGCTGACGGCCATGCGGCTCATCATCGAACGGGTCGGGGACGAAAACACGAAAGCGCAACTCTTGTACGAGTGGCTGCGCATTCATCTGCTTCTTGATCAGCAACTTCATCAACGACGGCTTCCACACATGGAAAACGACTTATATATCGAACAAGTCGAGCTTGAGCCGCTTCTCATCAATGAGATTAAACCGCTGCAATCGTGGTGTATGCAAAAAGGCATCGGCTTTGACCTTCAATTGGACGTCCGCTCCGTCCTAAGCGATGCCAAATGGCTTTCTTTTATCATCCGGCAAATCATCACGAATGCGGTGAAATACAGCGAGTCATCTGACATTGTCGTGAAAAGCTTTATGAAAAACGGCCATGCCCGCTTGCAAATTCAAGATTTCGGCTTGGGCATTGATCCAAAGGACTTGCCGCGCATTTTCGAGAAAGGATTCACCTCCACCACCGAACACCAAAATGAAGCGGCGACGGGGATGGGGCTGTATTTGGCGAAAAAAGCCGCCAAACCGCTTCTTCTTGACTTTCATGTCGAATCCACGCCCGGACGCGGAACGACATTTACGATCATATTTCCGCAAGAAAATGACATCATCCGCACGCACCGCATGTGACGATTTTGTCACACGCGGTTTCGTTTTGTTCGGCCAAACGCAGGAAAAAACCAACCCCATTGCTTATGATAGAAACGAAGGAGGGAAAACGAGATGGTCATATTGGAAGCAACCAACATCTACAAAACGTACGGAACGAAAAAGAACCTACAAGAAGTGCTCAAAGGCATCGATCTGCGTGTGGAGAAGGGGGAATTTCTCGCGATCATGGGGCCTTCCGGATCAGGGAAAACGACGCTCCTCAACGTTCTTTCCTCAATCGACCGGGTGAGCGAGGGCGCTATTTTCATCGAAGGAAACAACGTCGTCGCCATGAAAGACCGAGAGCTGGCAGAATTTCGCAAACGCCATGTCGGATTCATCTTTCAAGAGTATCATTTGCTTGACACGCTGACGGTGAAGGAGAACGTCCTTTTGCCTTTATCGATTACGAAAACGCCCAAGCGAGAAGCGGAAAAGAAATTTGCAGAATTGGCGGCTGAACTTGGCATTACTGACATCCAAAACCACTATCCGAGCGAAATTTCTGGTGGGCAAAAACAGCGCGCTGCGGCGGCGCGGGCGTTCATCCATGAACCGAGCATCATTTTTGCCGATGAGCCGACGGGCGCACTCGATTCAAAATCGGCTTCCGATTTATTGCACAAGCTGCAACAACTTAATAAAAAACGGAAGACGACAATCATCATGGTCACCCACGATCCGGTCGCCGCCAGTTTCTCAGGCCGTGTCGTTTTTATCAAAGACGGACAATTGTATACGCAACTGTATAAAGGAACGGAAACGCGGCAGCAATTTTTCCAAGCCATTATGCAAACGCAAGGCGTGCTGGGCGGTGTTCGGCCATGAGCATGAAGCAACTCCTGTTCCGCAACTTGAAACAAAACATCCAACATTATTATTTGTACGTGTTTGCCTTGATGTTTGCTTCCGCCTTGTATTTCGCGTTCGTGACATTGCAGTACGATCCATCGCTTGATGCCATCAAAGGGGGAGTGAAAGGCGCGGCGGCCGTCCGTACAGGCGCGGTGCTTCTTATCGTGATTGTCGCCGTCTTTCTTTTGTACGCCAACGCCCTGTTTATCAAGCGTCGGAGCCATGAGATCGCTCTTTTGCAGTTGATCGGCATGACGAAACGAAACATCTTTTTTATGCTGGCGGCCGAAAACGTCATTCTTTATTACGGCACACTGATCATCGGCATATTGGTGGGATTTGCCGCTTCCAAGCTGTTGATGATGATTTTGTTTAAAATCATCGATATTCCGCTAGCGGCATCTCTTTCCTTTTCTGGCCGAGCATTGGTGCAAACGTTGATTGTGTTCAGCGTGATTGATGTCCTCATGATGGGGATGAACCGCTTGTTTCTCAAAAAACAGACGATTTTATCCTTGTTCCGCACTACATCCACAACCGAAGCAAAACACGTATCCGTATGGAACATGGTCGTGGGGATGGTGGGGATCATCCTCATCGGCAGCGGCTATGGTATATCGACGAAATTGTTTAGCAGCGACTGGAAGAGCGTTCAAGGATTATTCATGGCCATGGCGTTCATTTTAGGCGCTGTCATCATCGGCACCTATTTATTTTTCAAAGGAACGATCAGCTTTCTGTTCCACCTATGGCGAAAACAAAAAGGTGGCTATTTGTCGATCAACGACGTGCTATCGGTATCGTCGCTCATGTTTCGCATGAAATCGAACGCGTTGCTGCTTACGATCATCACGACCGTGTCGGCCATCGCGATCGGGTTGATCTCACTAAGCTATATTTCCTATTATTCAGCCGAGCAATCAGCCAAAAACAACGTCGCCGCCGATTTCGCGTTTACGGACAAAAAGGATGCCGCCCGTTTTACGGCGGCGCTGCGATCTCATGATATTCGCTATCGGGAAACGATTATCGATGTCATCGAAGCACCGACTGATATTTCGATGATTTTGGACATCGCTGATCAAAGCCGGCTCCAGTTTCAGCCGTCCGCCGCGCCGCTATCGGTGATCAGCGACACAAGTACAGGCCGCATCGATGTCAAGCCTAATGAAGCACTGCTGACGGGATATCAGGACATGCTCCGTCAATTCTTGCCGTTTAAAGAAACGGGAACGATTCGCTTAGAAGAAAACGGCCGCATGGTCCCGCTTCATTACCTTGGGATGAAAAAAGACTATTACGTCAACTATCATTTCACGTACGGCATGCCGACTGTCATCGTCGACCAAACGATGTTTGATCGTTTGCAAAAAGAAACCGATCCACAAAAGAAAAAGGTGCATATCGGAATTCATCTGACTGACGAAACAAATATTGAACGGGCTGATCAGTTGTTTCAACGCATGGAGTTTTCCTCCATCACCGATTCGCGCCTGATGATGAGCCGCCACCAAAAGCAGACGTTCGGATTGATCTTGTTTGTCGTCACCTTTTTAGGACTCGCCTTTTTGGTCACATCCGGCTGCATTCTTTACTTCAAGCAAATGGGCGCCGGCGAAGAAGAGCGGCCGAATTACACCATTTTGCGCAAACTGGGATTCACCGAAAAAGACTTGCTCGGGGGCATTCGGCGGAAACAGCTGTTATACTTTGGCATTCCGTTGCTGCTGGGATTGTCCCATAGCTATTTCGCTGTCCGTTCCGGCTGGTTCTTTTTCGGCACCGAACTGTGGACGCCGATGTTGACGGTGATGGCGATTTACACGGTCTGCTATTCGCTGTTTGGCGTGTTGTCCGTTCGTTATTACAAAAAGCTAATTCGCGAGGCGCTTTAAAACGATGCAGCGAGTGAGGGAAGAACCAAAACCGTTCCAACGTTCGCCCACTCGATCAGTGGTCATCCCATTCTGAAGATGCAGTTCCAGTTGACGGAACGAATTTTAGCTTTATCGAACACGAAAAGCCCTTAGAGTGGTGAATGACTCTAAGGGCTTTTTTCTTATTTCAACCATTCCGTATGGAAAATGCCTTCTTTGTCAACGCGTTCGTACGTGTGGGCGCCGAAGTAGTCGCGCTGCGCTTGGATTAAGTTGGCTGGGAGCACCGCGGTGCGGTAGCTGTCGTAATAGGCGAGGGCGCTTGCGAATCCTGGCACTGGAATGCCGCGCATCGCCGCGGTGGCGACGATTTCACGGAGCGCGTCTTGGTAGCGTTCGACAATGTCTTTGAAATACGGATCCAAGAGCAAGTTCGAAAGCGCCGGATCGCGGTCGTACGCCTCTTTAATTTTTTGCAAAAATTGCGCGCGGATGATGCAGCCGCCGCGGAAGATCATGGCGATGTCGCCATAGCGCAAGTTCCAGTTGTATTCCTCAGAAGCCGCCTTCATTTGCGCAAATCCTTGGGCGTACGAGCAAATTTTGCTCATATAAAGCGCGCGGCGCACGGCTTCGATGAAGTGGCCGCGGTCGCCTTCAAACGGCTTCACCGCTGGGCCTGCCAGCACTTTGCTTGCTTTCACGCGCTCGTCTTTCATCGCCGAGAGGAAACGGGCGAACACCGATTCCGTGATGATCGGCAGCGGCACGCCCAAATCGAGGGCGTTTTGGCTCGTCCATTTGCCCGTCCCTTTTTGCCCGGCTTTGTCCAAAATGACATCAACAAGCGGCTTGCCTGTTTCTTCATCGATTTTCGTGAAAATGTCGGCCGTGATCTCGATTAAGTAGCTGTTCAGCTCGCCTTTGTTCCAGTCGGCGAACACTTCGTGCAGCTCTGCAGCATCCATGCCGAGCACATGTTTGAGCAAGAAGTACGCTTCAGCGATCAGCTGCATGTCGCCGTATTCGATGCCGTTGTGCACCATTTTGACATAATGCCCGGCGCCGTCCGGACCGATGTACGTCGTGCACGGTTCGCCGTCGACTTTGGCGGCGATGGCTTCAAAAATCGGGCGCACGAGCTCATGCGCTTCTTTTTGGCCCCCTGGCATGATCGACGGGCCTTTCAGCGCCCCTTCCTCGCCGCCCGAGACGCCCGTGCCAATAAAGTGGATGCCAAGTTCGGCGAGTTCTTTGTTGCGGCGCTGCGTATCTTTAAAATACGTATTGCCGCCGTCAATTACAATATCGCCTTTTTCCAAATGCGGCTTCAGCTGTTCGATCGTCGCGTCCGTCGGCGCGCCCGCTTTCACCATCAGCAAAATTTTCCGCGGTTTTTCCAAGGCGTTGACGAATTCTTCGATGCTGTATGTACCGACAATGTTTTTTCCTTTCGCTTCTTGCAAAAACTCGTCCGTTTTTTCGCGCGAACGGTTGTACACCGCCACCGAATAGCCTTTGCTTTCGATGTTGAGCGCCAAGTTTTTCCCCATGACCGCCAGTCCGATGACGCCGATTTGCTGTTTCGCCATTGTCCAACGTCCCTTTCCGTTTTGGTTTGTTCATCAAACAACATACCATACGTTTGCGCTTGCCTGCAAGTTTTTCTAAACCGATTTAGGAACGGGGCGGCACGACGGACTTTGCTTGACCTGTCCATGCGAAAAGGGGCGTAACGCCCCTCATGCTTAGTAGCCTCCATAGTGCGGGAAGCCGTATGGGGAAAACGGATAGTGGCCATCATGCATCCCGTATGGAAAGTGGTGATAGCCGCCGTAGCCCCCGTGCCAATAAGGATAGTAGCCATACGGATAGTGGCCGTAGCCGCCAAAGTACGGCGGATAAAAGCCGCCCGGATACGGGCCAAACGGTCGAACCATGGAATGCGCCTCCTCTTCATGAGTTGAAGTTCATTTCCATGATTAGGATATGCGCGGAAGAAAAAACGGTATAGGCAAACACCTATACCGTCTCTTCCTCTTGGATGACCTGGGCCGCGGCCTGGGCGGCGGCCACTTGCTCGCGAATCGCGTCCGCTTCTTCCAAATGGGCAAACAAGACGCGCGGATCCAGCACCGTGAGCAACCGCTCCGGCAGCGTCGCGATCCCGACGACATACGGCGTGCGCTCCGCGGATACGAGCTGCAGCGGTTTGATGGCTTCCGGTTCAATATCGACAATTTCCTTTGCTTCGTCAACGATAAACGCCACCGACAACCCGTCGACCGCGGCGACGACAAGACGCGTCTGCTCGGTTTCCTCGATCGCTTTCCCATATAGAAGCTTTCGCATATCGAGCACCGGCGCGAGCTCGCCGCGGATGCGCGCGACGCCCGCCATACAATCCGGCATATGCGGCACGGCCGTCGGCGCCGTCATTTTCTCAATCGAGACGACATACGCGATCGAGACGGCGTACTGTTCCCGCTCGACGCGAAACACCACGTATTTGTCCATTCCTCCGCCACCTCTTTCGTGATTCGCACTCTGCTTTTTTTATCGGCTCATTCCGGCCGAATGTTTACCGAAAGGTTCAAGAAAAAAGAGCATCCAGCCTCGGGATGCTCATTCGGCATTGGCGACTTCCTCGACAATGGCGACAACCATCTCTGTCAGCTTCACCAGCTCTTCAATCGGCATCCGCTCATTCGTCGTATGGATTTCTTCGTAGCCGACTGCGAGGTTGACCGTCGGAATGCCGAAGCCGGCGATGATGTTGGCATCGCTGCCGCCGCCGCTTTTCTCCAGCTTGCACGGCCGTCCGATGTTCGCCGCCGCCCGTTTGGCGACCTCGACGACATGGTCGCCGTCGCTGAACTTAAAGCCCGGGTACATCACTTCCACTTCGACATCGGCGCGCCCCCCCATTTCCGCGGCAACCGTTTCAAACGCCTCTTTCATTTTCGCCACTTGCGCTTCCATTTTTTCCGGAACGAGGGAACGGGCTTCCGCTAAAATATCAACGCGGTCGCAGACGATGTTCGTTTGCGTGCCGCCTTCAAAGCGGCCGATGTTCGCCGTCGTCTCCTCGTCGATGCGGCCGAGCGGCATTTTTGCGATCGCCTTCGCCGCAATCGTAATGGCAGACACTCCTTTTTCCGGCGCCACGCCGGCATGGGCAGTTTTGCCGTGCACAACGACTTTCAGCTTCGCCTGCGTCGGGGCGGCGACGACGATGTTGCCGACTTTGCCGTCGCTGTCCAAGGCATAGCCGTATTTCGCTTGAATGAGCGACGGGTCAAGCGCCTTCGCCCCGACAAGCCCCGACTCTTCGCCGACGGTGATGATAAACTGGATTACGCCATGCGGGATGTTTTGTTCTTTCAACACGCGAATCGCTTCCAACATGGCCGCCAAGCCCGCCTTGTCGTCCGCCCCTAAAATCGTCGTCCCGTCGGTGACGACATAGCCGTCTTGGATCGACGGTTTCACCCCTTTGCCCGGCACGACCGTATCCATATGCGACGTGAAGTAAATCGGGTCGACCCCGTCTTTCGTCGCGGCGAGCGTGCAAATCAAGTTGCCTGCCCCATGCCCCGTTTTCGCGGCCGCATCGTCTTCGATCACATCGAGGCCAAGCGCTTCAAACTTTTGTTTGAGCACCTTCGCAATGTCCCCTTCATGCTTCGTTTCCGAATCGATTTGCACAAGTTCCAAAAATTCGTCGACAAGACGCTGTTCATTGACCATCGCTTTTTTCCTCCTGCTTATGTACTCCACCTTAAGTATACCGAAATGTTCCGCCAAGAGCCAAACCGGACGCCGGAACGATCAAAACGCTGCAAACGTATAAGAACGCGCTTGAGATGTACCGATACGGGCTGCCTGACCGCCTCTCAACGAGCGAGCTTTCATCCGCTCCCGCTGCGGCAAACGGCCACGCCGCCTCCATCTAAAATATCGTTTGCCGCGAAAAAGGCTCCCGTTGCTTGCCGGACGCCTTCCATCGTTTACAGCGGAATGTTGCCATGTTTTTTCTTCGGCCGCTCCTCGTGCTTGTTTCGAAGCATCTCGAGCGCCTGAATGAGCTTGATTCTCGTGTCGCGCGGGTCAATGACGTCATCGATCATGCCGTATTTCGCGGCGACGTACGGATTGGCGAATTTCTCGCGGTATTCGGCAATTTTTTGCGCCCTCGTTTCTTCCGGGTTCGGACTTTTTTCAATTTCGCCCGCGAAAATGATGTTCGCCGCCCCTTGCGGCCCCATGACGGCCACTTCGGCGTTCGGCCACGCATAAACGACATCGGCGCCGATCGATTTGCTGTTTAAGGCGACATAGGCGCCGCCGTACGCTTTCCGCAAAATGACGGTGATTTTCGGCACGGTCGCTTCCGAGTAAGCGTACAAAATTTTCGCCCCATGGCGGATGATGCCGCCGTGCTCCTGCTTGACGCCTGGGAAAAAGCCGGTGACGTCCTCAAACGTAATGATCGGGATGTTGAACGAATCGCAAAAGCGGATAAACCGCGCCGCCTTATCGGACGAGTCGATGTCCAGCCCGCCGGCCATAAACTTCGGCTGGTTGCACACAAGCCCGACCACTTCGCCTTTAATGCGGGCAAAGCCGATCACGATGTTTTTCGCGAAATCTTTTTGCACCTCAAAAAACGACCCGTCATCGACGACTTGGGCGATGACGTGGCGCACATCGTACGGGCGGACGGCGTCAATCGGCACGACATCGGCCAAATCGGGGCGGTAGTCGTCCCCATCCGGAATCGGGCCAAACGGCGGCTTTTCGTTGTTGTTGGACGGCAAATAGCCCAAGAGCCGCCGCACTTCAGCGAGCGCCTCCTCTTCATTCGCTGCCGCAAAGTGGGCGTTGCCGCTGATCGTGTTGTGCACGCGGGCGCCGCCTAAATCTTCAGCGCTGATTTTCTCCCCGGTCACCGCTTCAATCACTTTCGGACCGGTGATGAACATTTGGCTCGTTTTTTCGACCATGAACACAAAATCGGTGATGGCCGGCGAATAGACGGCCCCGCCGGCGCACGGCCCCATAATGACGGAAATTTGCGGGATGACGCCGGAATAAATGGCGTTGCGGTAAAAAATGTGTCCGTACCCGTCAAGCGACAAGACCCCTTCTTGAATGCGGGCGCCGCCCGAATCGTTCAAACCGATGACCGGCGCCCCGGTTTTCGCCGCTAAATCCATGATGTTCGCAATTTTTTTCGCGTGCATTTCCCCAAGCGCCCCGCCGAAGACGGTGAAATCTTGCGAAAACACAAACACGGTGCGGCCGTTGATCTTCCCGTAGCCGGTCACCACCCCGTCACCCGGCCCCTTCTTTTCCCCGAGGCCAAAATCGGTGCAGCGGTGCTCGATGAACGGATTGAGCTCGACAAACGTCCCTTCGTCCAAAAGCAAATCAATCCGCTCTCGCGCCGTCAGCTTCCCTTTCGCGTGCTGCTGTTCAATTTTCTCATCGCCCCCGCCCAGTTCAATCTCACGTCGGCGGTCATACAGTTCGTTGATTTTGTCGTACATGTCGCTCATTGGTGTCCCTCCGTTTTCGTCCGTTCACAAAGCTCATACAACACGCCGCCGGTCGATTTCGGGTGCATGAACGCGACCCATGCCCCGCCGGCGCCGCGTTTCGGCGCATCTTGAATCATACGGATGCCGTGCTCCTTCAGCTCGCGGATGCGCTCGGTGATGTCTTCCACCCCAAGCGCCACATGATGAATCCCTTCGCCGCGCTTCTCGATAAATGTCGCCACCGCGCTCTCTGGCGACAGCGGCTCAAGAAGTTCAATTTTCGCCTCTCCCGCCTGCAAAAACGCCACTTTCACCTGTTCCGACTCGACTTCCTCGATGCCAAGAAACGGCAGGCCGAGCACATCCGTATAAAACGGAAGCGCTTTCTCAATCGAACGGACGGCAATGCCGATATGGTCGACTTTTTTCACTTCCATCGTCTGCATCCCCTTTGCCGCAAAATGATGAGGCCAACATTTTATCATTCGCCGTTTCGACAAAAAATCCTGCTTTTTTTGTTTTTCTTTGTACGCGCCACGGTCGAGCTTTGGATCGGTTCGCTTCGCATCGGGCATTTTTCCTTGTCCGCTCCGCTGCTTGCCGGTACAATAAACGTAGAACAGCGGACGGAAGGAGGACGGACCGTTGTCGCGGAAAACGCAAAAATTCATCGTGTATGTAATGCTCATTTGCATGCTGCTGACGACGCTCCTCGCCGGCATCAGCATGTGGTTTTAACCGCAGGCATAAAAAACGCAAGCTTCCCGCTGAGGAGCTTGCGTTTTTTAGCGCACCGCACCATACCGCTTAGCAATGGCGTAAAACGATTCGTTGCTGCGGAGAATGAGCACGTTGGCGCCAATCGGCACCCGTTCATACAAATGCTCGACATCGCGGTTGTGCATGCGCACACAACCTTGCGACACATACCGGCCGATCGACGCCGGGTTGTTCGTGCCGTGAATGCCGTAGATGCGCCCGTCCGTCCCGCGCGCGTTAAAGCCGATCCACCTTGCGCCGAGCGGATTGTTCGGCGCCCCGCCTGGAATGTTCTTTTTCCGATAATACGGGTGTTTCGCCTTCACCGTCACCGTAAACATCCCCTCCGGCGTCAAATCGGCATTGACCCCGGTCGCCACCGGATAAACGGCTTCGATGCGGCCGTCGCGGACGAGCGCGAGCTTATTGATCGCTTTGTTCACAATGACAAGCGGCTTCGCCTCCGCCGCTGTCTGGAAAGGCGCTCCCAACACGGCGGTGAGCACGAGACAAATGGCCAACCATACCCGCATATCCGTCCATCCTTTGCTTGAATGTTTGGCTATAGTGTGCGCCAAAACGGATGGACATATGCCCTGCATCATGCCTTCAGCCGCTGCGGTTTTCGTTCGTTTCCGGGATGGAATTCGCTTTTGATGATTAAATATCGCTCCAATTCGCGCACCAAATGAAACAACGCCGCCCGCTCTTCAAACTGTTCGCGCGTCGTTGGCAGCGGCATCGCCTTAAACTGTTCGCGCATCTCGGCAAGGCGCCGCAAAAACCGATCGGCCGTATTTCCCGGGTGAATGGCATCGCTTAATTCGTCGATAAAATCGGCGACCATCATCCGCTGCTCGACCGTGTAGACAAGCGATGTCACAAGCGGAAGCATATGCTCGATGATTTCCAACTGCCGCTCACGCATGCGGAAGTAGCGGACATATTCATCCTCATTCCGCCATAATTGATTGTCAGCGTGGCGCATGGCGAGTTTTTTCGCTTTGTCGAGCGTCTCCGCCGCAAGCGGCAGCTCTTTTCCATCCCAATCAAGCTCATTTGTGCGCAAGTAGCGGACGATTTCTTTTAAAATAATGCGAAACAAATCTTCGACAATGCGCTGGTACTCTTTGAGCTCCTTCTCGGCGCTCGGCATGTACATGTTCATCAGCAGCGCTACCCCAATGCCAACCGCCACGAGCAAGATCTCATTGGCGACCAATCCCCACGTGATGTCCCCGGCCGCATACAAATGCAAAATAATGACCGAGCTTGTCGCAATGCCTTCCTTGATTTTCAAGCGAACCGTCACCGGAATGAACAACAAAAGCAACAGCCCGATCGTCCACGGATGATAGCCGAAGACGGTAAAAAACAACGCCGCAAACCCGATCGCGACAACGCACGCCGCAAAACGAGCCCGGGCGGTCTCAAGCGACCGCTTTTTCGTCACTTGGACGCATAAAATGACGATAATGCCAGCGGAAGCGAAATTATGCAGGCCGATCAGCTGAGCGATGGCAATCGCCAGCGCCGCCCCCACCGCCGTTTTCAATGTCCGATAGCCGATTTTCATCGCGAGTCTCCTTTGCCAATGGTTGCCGACTTCATTGTACCGATGGCGGCGCTTTCGGTGCAAGAAAAAACGGACAATCCTGGCCTCCGCTCCGAAGCCGATCTGTCCCAACAGGCGCAAAAGGACAAAAAAGGCGGCTGTCCGCTCATGCAGGGCAAGCCGCCTAGGCTCACGACGGAGATTTCTCATAAATCGTCTTCCCGTCGCGCTCGATTTCCCGCCGGATCGCTTCGTTCAGCGCGTCGAAAAAAAGCACGTCACATGAGTAAATGCCGACAATCTCGTCAAGATCCTCTTTGATTTTCCACTTTTGTTTGCCGGTGTAGTCCACGCACAAGTCGATGTCCGAGTTGTAGCGGGCCATGCCGCGCGCCCGCGAGCCGAACAAAATGACTTTT
>NZ_ATCO01000087.1:0-221 GCF_000422025.1 Geobacillus sp. WSUCF1
TCCGAACGAGCCTGGCATCGCTTTGTCACGGGAAATTTGTTCACAAACGGCTCGTTTCTTGAACGCTCCCGATACAACCGCCGCTGCCGAGCGCTTGGCTTCGCGGTCAAATGGATTCGTCATGAACTGGCGAAACGTGGTCAACATCATGCTATATAAATTGAAATAAAGGTTTTCTCCCGTTCCACGGCGAATAAATACAAAGAGAAAATAGGGGAACG
>NZ_ATCO01000088.1:0-19955 GCF_000422025.1 Geobacillus sp. WSUCF1
TTTATCGTACCTATGAGGGATTGAAACGGGCGATAGATGATTGTGATAACGTTGGGGCGTATGTGAGTTTTTTATCGTACCTATGAGGGATTGAAACAACGGTTTACCTCTGATGCTTTTCTTTGAAGGAAACGAGTTTTTATCGTACCTATGAGGGATTGAAACAAAAAGCGTTTAGCCGCCTGAATTAATTCTCTACAGTTTTTATCGTACCTATGAGGGATTGAAACCTTTTTGCAGATAGAGTAATCGAAAATGACGCTAAAGTTTTTATCGTACCTATGAGGGATTGAAACTATGTTTGAGAATGTTTTGGTCGTAGAGGAAGGCGGGTTTTTATCGTACCTATGAGGGATTGAAACAAACAGTTGTTTTTCCGTGACCCATTGAAGCGTCACAAAGTTTTTATCGTACCTATGAGGGATTGAAACTTTCCAACGATAATAATCTAAACAAAGTAAAACATCGTTTTTATCGTACCTATGAGGGATTGAAACATGCGAAAAAATATTTCGAGGCCGACGCTGATCGGCTGTTTTTATCGTACCTATGAGGGATTGAAACATTAGTTCTATGCGGTCGTTGTATGAGGGCAAGGTGGTTTTTTATCGTACCTATGAGGGATTGAAACAATCAAACCGAAGAAGATTTTGAACTGATTATTGTGTTTTTATCGTACCTATGAGGGATTGAACCTATCTCCCTGCCACAGCTGAACCACTGCTGAGTTCAGCTTGTTTTACCGCTCGACATAGAAGACCGGTGAAAAACGGTGGCTTTCGCGTAATCAGCGTTTTGGGGCGCGAGAGAAGGCCTAGTTTTAAAAGACTTATCCACTTGAGAAAATAGTGTTTTTCGCGGTTTTTTCACTACATCACCACCCTTATAGGAAAAGGACGAATGCGAAATGGCGCATGCCAAAAAACGTGGGAGGGATAAGGAGGAGTTCGGCCGCGAAGGGCGAATACAGTACGGTGAATCCGACATTGCCGGGAGGGAAAACGTGGCTAGGAAGCGAATCGATCATGACCGGTTGTTCAAAGAGCTGCTGTCGACATTTTTTGAGGAGTTTTTGCTCCTTTTCTTTCCCGATGTGTACGAGTACATTGACGTTCACCATCTCTCTTTCCTCTCCGAGGAACTGTTCACCGATGTGACGGCCGGAGAGAAGCACCGCGTCGACTTGTTGGTCGAAACAAAGGTAAAAGGGGAAGACGGGCTCGTCATTGTCCATGTCGAGCATCAAAGCTACACCCAGCGGACCTTCCCCGAGCGAATGTTCCTCTACTTCAGCCGCTTGTTTCAAAAATACCGCCGCCGCATTCTCCCGATCGCCATCTTCAGCTATGACGAACAATACGACGAACCTTCCTCATTGGTCATGCAGTTTCCGTTTTTGACCGTTCTCGACTTCCACTTTTTGACGGTGGAGCTATGCAAACTGCCGTGGCGCGCGTACATCCGTCATGACAACCCCGTCGCCGCTGCCTTGCTAAGCAAAATGGGGTATAATGAAGATGAGAAAGTCGACGTGAAAAAGGAATTTTTGCGCATGCTCGTCCGCCTCGAGCTGGATGAAGCGAAACAGCGGCTGTTGTTCGGTTTTTTCGAGACGTATTTGCGGCTATCCGAAGAGGAGGAAGCGAAACTGCGAAACGAGGTGAGCCAAATGGAAACGAAGGAAGCAAAGCGTGTGATGGAACTCATCGTCTCATACGAACAGCGGGGGATGGAAAAGGGAATCCAACAAGGAATCGAACAGGGGATGAAGCAAGGACGCCAACAAGGGATCGAGGAAGGGAAGCTCGACGTGGTGAAGAGAATGCTGGCGAAAGGGTACGATGTCGACACGATTCACGAACTGACTGGGCTGCCGGTCGAGACGATTGAAAAGGTGAAGAAGTAAGTCGGATGCTCTCTGGCTGGAGCGAACGTCGCCGCCCGCAATGGCGTCAAATCCCTCATAAAGGGCGGCGGCCGTCTTGTTAGAGCCTTCGGACGTTTCGTTCCCAGGGGAGGTTTTTGGAAACGCCGTGTTTTGGGAACTTTTTCGATTTATGAACGGCGTTTTTCTTTTATGATCAGTCTTCTAATTTTTTACCGTTTTCTCACGAATTTAAAAACCATAAAAACAGCTAAAATAACGACACCTATAAAAAGGTAGCCTAAAATAGACGTCATGGTAGTCAGCATGTCCCATTCTCCTTTTTGTTAATTGGTATCGGTATACAATTGTGCTTGTGAAGCTCTAATAAACTCATTATGTTCTTCTGCGGCTTTCACAGATGTTTCAGAAACGCCAAACGATAATGTAGAAAATACTAAAACAAACGACAGGATCATAAAAATTTTCCTCAAAAAAATCACTCTCCTCTAGAAGGCTGGTGATTTAGTGAAAAGTCGCAGAAAACGGATTTCCTTCTCAAATTGAGAAATCCTTTAAAATCAACGCTTTTCGTTCATCCAAAAGCAACTGATTCAGCGAAATCGGTTGTTTTTCACTAGCCTCCTAGAAATGTTTCTTTTTCGGTATAAGACCTCCTAAATCCCTGTCTTAGAGTGTGCATTTTTCAACGATCTTCTATATAATTTTATTGGAAATTTGGAAAAGAAGGAATTTTATGACCATATTAAAAATAGGTATTTGTTCATAAAAATGAATCAATGCATTGCTTAGTGCAAAATGAAAGTACAATCTATGAAGCCGTTTGGCGCGATCCATTCGGGCGGAATGACATCACTCGATCGGCAAGCTGTCACGGCCGTATACCGTTCATTGATTTTTAGATTTCAAACAAAACCTATTGTAAACCGCTTTCACTTGGTTTATAATAAAGCTAAACCGGTTTATGAAAACGCTTTTGAACTAAATCGATTTAGTGCGAGAGAGGGATCCCTTTTGAAAAAAGTAACGATGGCCGATGTCGCGAAATTGGCCAACGTTTCGAAAAGTACCGTGTCGCAATACTTAAATAAGCGCTATGAGTATATGAGCGAGGAGACGAGAAAGCGCATCGCCGAGGCGATTGAAGAGCTTGGGTATCAGCCGAACATCATCGCCCGCAGTTTGAAGCAAAAGACGACAGCGACCATTGGCGTGATTGTTTTTAATATGCTTCATATGTTGACAACGCAAGTGCTGCACGCCATTGAAGAGGAATGCCAAAAGCGCGGGTTTCAAGTGATCGTCTGCAATTCCGGCGATGATCCGGACAAAGAAAAAACATACGTCGAGACGCTACTGGCGAAGCAAGTAGATGGGTTGATCGTGTTTCCGACAGGGAAGAACGAGGACGTCTACCGCCGTCTTGTCGAGGAACGGTTTCCGCTCGTCTTTGTCGACCGGATGGTGCCGGGAGTGGAGGTGGACAGCGTGCTTCTGGATAACTTCGCTGCCGCGGAGATGGCAGTCGATTATTTCGCTTCCAACGGTTATCGGCGCATCGCTATTGTCACCCCTCCGCTTGTCCCTTACAACGTGCCGCGGATGGAGCGGTTGGAAGGGTTTCGGGCGGCCATGGAGAAAAGGGGATTTGAAGTCGGCGATCAAAACGTCATCGCCGCTGAACCTGCCGCGCTGCCTAGGGAGCTGAAGAAGCGGTTCGTGGAACCGGAGCGGCCTAATGCCTTGTTTGCGATCAACGACTTGACGTTGATGGGGGTTTTGCGGTTTGTGAAAGACGCAGGGGTTCGTGTGCCGGATGAGGTGGCGATCATCAACATCGATGATGTACCGTTTGCCGACATTTACACGCCGGCGCTGACAACCATCGCCCAGCCGACGTTTGCGATGGGGAAAAAAGCAGCTGAGCGCGTGTTTGAACAAATGAAAGCGAAAAAAGCCGACGGTCCGCGCGTATTTCGTTTCTCCCCGACATTGATGGAACGGACATCGATCAGGCGGGGGAAGGCATGAAGAAGGGAGGAGAAACGATGGCGATTCATGGGGACGTCGTCATTGGGATTGATATCGGGACGACAAGCACGAAAGCGGTCGTGTTTGACGGGCGGGGGAAGGTGCTGGCTTCTCACGCTGTCGACTATCCGATCATCCAGCCGCATCCGGGGTTTGCCGAGCAGGATCCGGATGAACTGTTCGCGGCGGTCGTTCAGGCAGTGGGGGCGGTGACGATTCGCCACGGCATCCGCCCAGAGCAGGTGAAAGCGATGGGCTTGAGTGCGGCGATGCACTCGATTATGGCGCTTGACGAGTCGGGGCGGCCGCTCACCCGCCTCCTCATCTGGGCGGACAACCGAAGCGTGGCTCAAACGGAGCGGCTGTGGAAAGAGCAAAACGGGCTTGCCATTTACCGGCGGACGGGGACTCCGATCCATCCGATGTCGCCGCTATCGAAATTGCTTTGGCTCAAGGAAGAGCAGCCGGACGTATTTCAGCAAGCACGGCGGTTTGTGTCGGTGAAAGATTACGTGTTGCACCGTCTGTATGGCGACTATGTCGCTGACCATTCCATGGCATCGGCGACGGGTTTATTCCGATTGGACACGCTCGATTGGGACGAGGAGGCGCTCGCCCTTGTCGGCATCCGCCGCGACCAGCTGCCGCGGCTCGTTCCCGCCACGCATATCATGACTGGGATGAAAAGAGAATGGGCGGAAAAAATGGGAGTCGCTTCGGATGTGCCTGTTGTCATCGGGGCGAGCGACGGCGTGCTCGCCAACGTCGGCGTCGGGGCGGTGCTCCCAGGTGAAGCGGCCATCACGATCGGAACGAGCGGGGCGGTGCGGACGATTGCGGCAAAACCGACGACCGATGAAAAAGGGCGGACGTTTTGTTATGCGTTGACGCCCGGCTATTGGGTCGTCGGCGGACCGACGAACAACGGCGGCATTTTGCTTCGCTGGCTGCGCGACGAGTTCGGCGCCCACGAGCGGGAAGTGGCGAAAAAGCTCGGCATGGATCCGTATGACTTGTTGACGAAATACGCGGAACGCGTCCCGCCGGGGGCGGAAGGGCTTGTGTTTTTGCCGTTTTTGTCGGGCGAGCGGGCGCCGTACTGGAATGCGAATGCGCGTGGGACGTTTTTTGGCCTTGGCCTTCATCATAAGCGCGAGCATTTCATCCGTGCTGTCATGGAAGGCGTCTGCTTCAGCATTTTGTCTGTCGCTTTGGCCATTCGCGACGTCACGGGGCCGATGTCGGAAATCCGCGTCTCAGGAGGATTCGCCAAATCGCCGTTTTGGCGGCAAATGCTTTCTGATATGCTCGGCAAACCGCTCATCGTGCCGCAGACGCACGAGGCGTCGGCGCTAGGGGCGGCTGCGTGGCGCTTTACGCGTTAGGCGAGCTGCCGTCGCTCGAAACGGTGAAAACGTGGATCGACACAACGGCCCGCCATGAGCCGAAGGAAGAACATACGCTCATTTACGCTGAACTGTTTGATTTGTATGCCCGCTTGTATGAGCGATTGAAAGAGGAATTTGACATCATCGCTGCGTTTCAGCGGCGGAGTGGGTAAAGGGAGGAAGACTAAATCGATTTAGCTGGCTATGATCGGGCGCTAAATGATTTAGCCCTTGCCTTCAAAGAACTGAAAACGTTTGCTTTGTTCACTAAATCGATTTATCTCAAAGATAAAGGGGGAGCTTGTGATGGAAATCGCCATTGTTGTTGCTGCTATTATCGTGTTATTATTGCTCATTACTATGGCGAAAATGCATCCGTTTGTCGCACTCATTTTAGTGTCCGTCGGCGTCGGGCTGGCGATGGGCATGCCGCTTATCGCGCCGTCTCCGGAAACGCCGGGCATTATTGACTCGATCAAGGCGGGGCTTGGCAACACGCTCGGCTTTTTGGCGATCGTCTTGGCGCTCGGGACGATGCTCGGCAAAATGATGGCCGAATCAGGCGGCGCCGAGCGCATTGCGAAAACGTTGATCGACCGCTTTGGCCAAAAACGCGTCCATTGGGCGATGATGGTCGTCGCCTTTTTAGTCGGCATTCCGGTCTTTTTCCAAGTCGGATTCGTCTTGCTTATTCCGCTTGTCTTTACGATTGCGATGGAAACGGGCATTTCATTGGTCACGATCGGCATTCCGCTTGTCGCTGGCTTATCGGTCGTTCACGGCCTTGTCCCGCCGCACCCGGCGGCGATGGCGGCAGTCGGCATTTTTAAGGCGGATGTCGGAAAAACGATTCTTTACTCGATCATCGTCGGCTTGCCGACCGCCATTATTGCCGGTCCGCTGTATGGCAAATGGATCGGTTCGCGCCTGCACAAAACAGTGCCGGCGGAGATTGCCGAACAGCTTGTGCAGCATAAAGAAGCACGTGAGCTTCCTGGCTTTGGCAATACGCTGTTCACGATTTTGCTTCCGGTCATTTTGATGTTGGTTGCTTCCATCGCCAATGTCACGCTTGATCAAAAGTCGGAAGCAGCGAAAGTGCTGCGTTTTATCGGCGACCCCATTGTCGCGCTCTTGATCGCGACGGTTTATTCGTTCTTCAGCCTTGGCTACGCCCGCGGCTTCAACCGCGATGCCGTGCTGAAATTCGCCAACGACTGCCTCGGTCCGGTCGCGAACATCTTGCTTGTCATCGGGGCGGGCGGCG
Source organism: Geobacillus sp. WSUCF1 (assembly GCF_000422025.1). Lineage (NCBI taxonomy): Bacteria > Bacillati > Bacillota > Bacilli > Caryophanales > Anoxybacillaceae > Geobacillus > Geobacillus sp. WSUCF1. The sequence continues at coordinate 6,572 of NZ_ATCO01000088.1, forward strand.
CATTCAACAAAGTGCTGCTTGATTCCGGCATCGGCGAACAAATCGCGGAAGTGGCGAAACACTCGCACTTGTCTCCGCTCCTGTTAGGCTGGGGCATTGCGGCGCTCATCCGCGTAGCGACCGGGTCAGCGACTGTGTCAATGATGACCGCTGCCGGCATCGTCGCGCCGATTGCCGCCACCATGCCGGGAACGAATATGGAACTGCTTGTCTTGGCGACCGGCGCGGGTTCGTTGATCTTGTCGCACGTCAATGACTCCGGCTTCTGGATGATCAAGGAGTATTTCGGCATGACGGTGAAAGAAACGCTCATGACATGGACAGTCATGGAAACGATTATTTCGGTGGTGGCGTTTGTCTTCATTTTGTTGTTGAATATGGTTCTCTAGCCTTTTCCAGGCAAGACGCTCGTTTTTAGAAGAACGGGCGTCTTATTTTTATATGTTCTTTTGTTATATCTTATATTATAATTATGTAATAAAAAATGACATAAGGAGTGACGCCTGTTGATTTTTGCGAGACGTGCGGAACGAAAAATAAAGCGCGAACTGGATCAGCCTCGACGTGAGGAAACGCAGGGAGGACCGCAACAAATTGCAAGGCAAATTGTTGTGGCGGTTGATCAGCTCAAAGCAGCGATGGAACAGATGAAGATGGCGGCACTTTCGCTGAATGACATTTCCGATTCAAGCCGGAATAGTGCGGCAGAGCTGATGGACCATAGCGAGAAAACGGTGGAGTATACGGAAAAAGTGGCGAACAAAATGCGAACAATCGAGGAGGCGGCTAGGGAAATCGCTGCATCTTCGCGTGATATGTATGCGAGCAGCCGGCAGTTTTCTGAACAATGGCTGCATTCATGGAATTCATTAGAAACGTTGCAAAAGGAAATTCGAGCATTGCGCTCCCATCATGAAACGTTGTTGAAACAAATGGACCATCTCGTTCATCATTCGCGACGCATCAATGAAATTATATCGGCGATCGGCGATATTTCGCAGAAAACGAAAATTTTGTCGCTCAATGCCAATATTGAAGCAGCCCGTGCGGGAGAACACGGGCGCGGGTTTGCGGTCGTCGCGCGCGAGATCGGCATGTTGGCGAATCAAACGTCGGAAGCTGTCCAGCAAACACAGGATATTTTGTCCCTTATTCAACGCGAAATCGCAGCGACAACCGATATCGTTCGCGAAGAAACAAAGCAAATCGATGTCGAAGAGAAAGAAATGGAAGCGATTATGTCGTTCCTTCATTTGCTGCAGCGACAGCTGAATGATATGACGGACCTCGTCTCCTCTTCTGTCCGGTCAGCGTCTGGGCAGTCGGACAGCGTGAAAGAAATCGCCGTTCTCCTAGAAGAAATCGTGCAATTGAGCCGGGAAAATCAACGGTTTGTCGAGCGAGTGACGGCGGATATGAACGAACAGCATGAAAGCGTCGAACAGATTTTGCGCATTAATGAAGCGCTGCAAAAGACAGCGGAGGAGCTGCAACAAACGGTCGGACGTGATTGGATGAGAGAAACGATTTCTGTCGATGATGCGGTCGTGAAAAACACGATTCAGAAACTATCGGCTTTGCTTCAGTCAGCTCCGTTGGAACAAATGGATGAGGCCATGCATCAACGCGTGCTGGATCGATTTTTATCTGAGAATGGAGAGATTGAGGCTGTCTGGTCGAATCGTCTTGATGGGGCGTTTGTCTATTCGAATCCGCCGGCGGGCTTGGTCAACGCCAAAGTCCGGTCGTGGTTTCAGGAAGCTTGTAGAGGAACAGTGTATGTTTCCGATCCGTATGTATCGGCATTGACGAAACATCTTTGCGTCACGGTGTCCGCTCCCATTAGGGATCATAACGGTCAAATTGTCGGGGTCATTGGAGTGGATTTGTCGCTTGTGAAATGAACGCTGCCCCAAAAAGGTGCATGTGTGCCTTTTTGGGGCATGTTTTGTTTTTCGACCTGGCTGATTGGTCGGAAGATGATTGATAATAAATATAACAAAAATATGTAATAAAATATGACAAATATGTTGAGTCCGTGAAACGTGGGCCTTATACTGCTAATCAAGAACAAATCCTCAACGTGGAGAACATGCATCGCTTTTGAGGAACAAGGGAGGGATGCGCTCTTTTAGATGAACGAGGGGCAGGAATTCATCGATGTTTCAAATGAATAGGGGGAAGGGTGTGCGAATGAAACCAGCATTCATGTGGAAATTATGGCTGCTTTTATGCGTCAGTGTTTTTGCTCTTGGGGGATGTGCGGCGTCATCAGCAGTGGATCAAGCCAAAAACGAGAATCAAAATGATTCATCTTCGGCTGGAAAAGAAGGGGATGTGGTCAAAGTAGGAATCCTGCACTCGTTAAGCGGAACGATGGCCATCAGTGAAGTGTCGCTGCGCGATGCCGAGTTAATGGCGATCGAGGAAATCAATGCATCGGGCGGGCTGCTCGGCAAGAAGATTGAACCGGTTGTGGAAGATGGGGCGTCGGACTGGCCGACGTTTGCCGAAAAGGCGAAAAAACTGCTGCAAAAAGATCAAGTGGCCGCCATTTTTGGCGGTTGGACATCGGCGAGCCGCAAAGCGATGCTTCCGGTTGTGGAGCAAAACAATGGGCTGCTTTGGTATCCGGTGCAATATGAAGGGATGGAGTCGTCTCCGAACATCTTTTACACCGGGGCGACGACGAATCAACAAATCGTTCCGGCGGTCAGCTGGCTCTTGAAAAACCGCGGCAAGACGTTTTTCTTGCTTGGATCGGATTACGTCTTTCCGCGGACAGCGAACAAAATCATCAAGGCCCAGTTGAAGGCCGAAGGTGGGCAAGTGGTCGGGGAAGAATATACGCCGCTCGGCCATACCGATTATAGCACCATTATCAGCAAAATCAAACAAGTGAAACCGGCTGTCGTCTTCAATACGCTCAACGGCGATAGCAATGTCGCCTTTTTCAAACAGTTGAAAGACGCTGGCATCACACCGAAAGATGTGACGGTGATGTCCGTCAGTATCGCGGAAGAAGAAATCCGCGGGATCGGGCCGGATGTGTTGGCTGGTCATTTGGCTGTGTGGAACTATTTCCAGACGACCGATACACCGGAGAATAAGGCATTTGTACAAAAGTATAAAGAAAAGTACGGGCAAGACCGCGTGACTGATGACCCGATTGAAGCGGCGTATACGGCCGTTCATTTATGGGCCGAAGCGGTGAAAAAAGCCGGTTCCTTTGATGTGGATCAAGTGAAAAAAGCGGCGGCCGGCCTTGAATACAAGGCGCCGGAAGGAACGGTGAAAATTGACGGGGAAACGCAGCATTTATGGAAAACGGTGCGCATTGGCGAAATCCAAGCGGACGGACAATTCAAAGAGTTATGGAATTCCGGCCAGCCGGTGAAGCCAGATCCGTATTTAAAGAGCTACCCATGGGCGAAAGGATTAAGTGAATAGTTGCATGGGGAGGAAGGCATGTCCTTCCTTCTCGCCCAGCGGACATGAAAGGGGGACGGCGATGCTTATTGACCAATTATTCAACGGGCTGAGCGTCGGTTCGATTTTGCTTTTGATCGCCATTGGGTTGGCGATCACCTTTGGATTGATGGGCGTCATCAATATGGCGCACGGTGAACTGATGATGGTCGGAGCGTACACAACCTACGTCATTCAACAAATCTTTGCCCATCATGCGCCGCAATCAGCGGGGATGTACTTTGTCATTGCCATTCCGTCGTCGTTTCTCATCGCTGCCTTGTTTGGGTGGGGGTTGGAAAAAAGCTTGATCCGCCATTTGTACCACCGCCCGCTGGACAGTTTGTTGGCGACATGGGGGATCAGTTTGATTTTGCAACAGACGGCCCGCCTCATCTTTGGGGCGCCCAACGTGGCGGTTGTGCCGCCAAGCTGGCTGGATGGTGGAATCCGCTTGTTTGGGGCGGTGTTTCCGTATAAACGGTTGTTTATTCTCTGTCTTGTATTGGCGATCGTGTTCTTTCTTTATATGTATTTAACGAGAACAAGAGCTGGCCGACGCATTCAGGCTGTCACCATGAACCGGCCGATGGCGGCCTGTCTCGGCATTGCCACGCAGAAAGTTGATGCATACTCGTTTGCGATCGGTTCAGGATTGGCGGGGGTGGCGGGATGTGCGTTGACCTTGCTTGGGCCGATTGGGCCGACGATCGGCACGTACTATATTGTTGATGCATTTATGGTCGTCATTTTAGGAGGAGTGGGAAAACTGGCTGGGACGCTGCTAGGAGCGTTTGGCCTCGGCTTAATCTCCACCTTTGTCGAATATTCCACAAGCGCCACCATCGCCAAAGTCATTGTGTTCGTTCTCATTATTGCGTTCTTGCAATGGAAACCGTCCGGTCTTCTTAGCTTGAGAACGCGGTCGCTCGATTGAGGGGAGGAAGCATCGTGAACAAACGTTGGGGATACTGGCTGTTTTTCGTTGCTTTGTTTTTGGCGCCATTTTATTTAACGGAGTTTCGCCTGTCTTTGCTTGGCAAATTTCTTTGCTTTGCCATCGTGGCGGTCGGCATTTCTCTCATTTGGGGATATACCGGCATTTTGAGCCTCGGCCATGGGGTGTATTTTGGATTGGGTGCTTATTGCATGGCGATGTATTTGAAGCTCGAAGCTTCGCGAGGGCATTTGCCTGATTTTATGGAATGGAGCGGCGTGCGCGAACTGCCGTGGTTTTGGAAGCCGTTTGCGCATCCTATGGTGGCCATCGCCGCCGCGATCGCTCTTCCTACGTTGCTCGCTGCGCTATTAAGCTATTTAACGTTTAAAAATCGGATTAAAGGTGTCTATTTTTCTCTCCTTTCCCAGGCGGTTGTTGTCGTGTTTGTTACGTTGTTTATCGGCAAGCAAGAATGGACAGGAGGAACGAACGGCTTGACCAATTTTTCGACCGTGTTCGGCTTTTCGTTATCATCGCCGCTTACGCAAATTGTGTTGTATTGGCTGACAGCAGCTGTTCTTGCCCTCATTTTCGTTATGACGCGCCGTCTAACGACTGGTCGGCTAGGAAAAGTGCTCATTGCCATTCGCGACGCGGAAAACCGGGTTCGTTTTTTAGGATTCAATCCGACCGTCTATAAAGTGTTTGTGTATAGTTTGTCAGCCGCCTTTGCCGGGGTGGCTGGGGCGTTGTTTGTCCTGCAAGTCGGGCTCATTTCCCCGGAGATGATGGGGATTATTCCTTCGATTGAAATGGTGTTATGGGCTGCTGTCGGCGGACGCCACTCGCTCATGGGCGCGATTATGGGCGCGATCGTCATGAACACGGCGAAAAGCTTTTTAAGCGAAAATTATCCAGATCTATGGCTGCTTTTGTTAGGCGCCTTGTTTGTCGTTGTTGTGCTGTTTGTTCCGAAGGGATTGGCGGGCATTTATGAATCGCTCGCTGCCGTTCGCATCAAAGAAAAAAGGGGGCATGAACGTGAAGCCCGTGTTGATGTGTCGTGACGTCGTCGTTGACTTCGATGGATTTCGTGCTTTGCAAGGTGTTGATCTCGCGGTTTACCCTCATGAAGTGCGGTTTTTGATCGGCCCGAACGGAGCGGGAAAAACGACGCTGCTCGATGTCATTTGCGGGCGGACGAGAGCGACGGACGGGCGGGTGCTGTTTTTCTCCCATGACATCACGCAACGGCCGGAATACGAGATCGTGCAAATAGGGATCGCCCGGAAGTTTCAAAGCCCTTCCATTTTTCCGTTTTTGACGGTATGGGAAAATATGGAGTTAGCCATGCGACAAGATCGGCGTCTGCGTTCCGTTTTGCGGGCGAAGTTGACTGGAGAAGAGAAAGAAATGATGGCAGCACAGCTAGAGAAAATTGGATTGCTCGATGAACGTCATCGCTTAGCGGGCTCACTGTCTCATGGCCAAAAGCAGTGGTTGGAAATCGGCATGCAGCTTATTCAGCGTCCGCAGCTCCTCCTATTGGATGAGCCGATCGCCGGCATGAGTGCGGCGGAGCGGGAGCGCACGGGGGAATGGCTCCATGAAATGGCCGAACATTGTGCGGTCATTATTGTCGAGCATGATATGGACTTTGTCCGCCGCTATTCCAAACAAGTGACAGTCATGCATGAAGGAAAAGTATTGTGCGAAGGATCGATGGATGAAGTGCAGCAAAACGAACAAGTGATCGATGTGTACCTTGGAAGGGGGAAAAACGCGTGCTGCGCCTCCGGGATGTAACGGCTGGCTATGACGGAAGTGTGGTGCTCGATCATGTTGACATGGATGTTCCTCTTGGTCGGGTGACGGCGGTGTTGGGCAGAAACGGGGTCGGAAAAACGACGTTGATGAAAACGATCATCGGGTTGATTCGCCCGATGTCAGGCGTCATCGAATGGGAGGGGGAAGATATCACGCGATGGCCGCCGGAGCGGCGGGCGCGAGCGGGGATCGGCTATGTGCCGCAAGGGAGGGAAATTTTTTCGGCGTTGACGGTGGAGGAAAATATTCTTCTCGGGCTGGAAGCGCAGGCCGAAAAAGTCCGTCCCCAGCCGACCCTTGATGAAATGTACGCGCTGTTCCCGATTTTAAAAGAGATGCGCCAGCGAAAAGGAGGAGATTTAAGCGGCGGACAGCAGCAACAGCTGGCCATTGCCCGCGCGTTGGCTGGCCGGCCGAAACTGCTCTTGCTTGATGAACCGATGGAAGGCATTCAGCCCTCGATCGTTGCGTTGATTCATGATGCGATTATGAAAATTGCCAAAGAAAAGCAGGTTGGCATCATATTGGTCGAACATAACGTGGAGCTGGCGTTTTCTTGTGCCGATCGTTTCTATATTTTGGATCGCGGCGCTGTCGTGGCGAAAGGGGATGTCGATGGGGCTGATTTGAATTATATTCAATCATTTCTTGCTGTTTAAGCAGCAGACAGCGGTGTTAGCGAATGAGAGATTTTTTGAACCTGCGAGTATAGGCGGGAGCATTCAAGAGGGGGAAGAGATGAGTGAAACTGACTCCGCGTGAACAGGAAAAGCTGCTGATCGTCGTTGCCGCTGATTTGGCGCGCCGCCGGAAAGAGCGGGGCTTGAAGCTAAATTATCCGGAAGCGGTGGCGCTCATTACGTATGAACTGATGGAAGGAGCCCGCGACGGGCGGACGGTGGCGGAGTTGATGCAATACGGCGCAACGATTTTGACGCGCGATGATGTGATGGAAGGCGTCGCTGACATGATCGACGAGATTCAAGTCGAGGCGACGTTTCCGGACGGCACGAAACTCGTCACGGTCCACCAGCCGATCCGGTCGTAATAGCGTCGGCCGATTCCGATGAAGGTGGATTAAAGGAGTGGTCCTATGATTCCAGGAGAATACCGATTGCGCGACGAACCGATTGTGTGCAACCGGCAAAAGCCGGTTACGAAGCTGACGGTCATAAACCGCGGCGACCGCCCGGTGCAAGTCGGTTCCCATTTTCACTTTTTTGAAGTCAATTCGTTTCTCGAATTTGACCGACAGGCCGCATACGGAAAACATTTGAACATCCCAGCCGGGACAGCGGTCCGTTTTGAACCCGGGGATGCGAAGCAAGTGGAGCTTGTCCCGTTCTCCGGCAAGCGCCGGGTGTACGGATTAAACAATATGGTCAACGGTCCGCTTGATGACAACGGGAAGGAGGGAGCAAGAGAATGAGTTTTTCCATGTCAAGACGGCAATACGCGGATATGTTTGGACCGACGACCGGGGACTGCATCCGGTTGGCGGACACAGACTTATGGATTGAAATTGAGCATGACTATACCGTTTACGGCGATGAAGTGAAATTCGGCGGCGGGAAGGTGATTCGCGACGGGATGGGGCAGCATCCGCTCGCTGTCCGCGACGAAGCGGTCGATTTAGTGTTGACGAACGCCGTCATCGTTGATTACACCGGCATTTACAAAGCCGATATCGGGGTCAAAGATGGAAACATCGCCGCCATCGGCAAGGCGGGGAATCCGCTGTTAATGGACGGCGTCAATATTGTCATCGGCGCCTCAACGGAAGTGATCGCGGCCGAAGGGAAAATCGTGACCGCTGGAGGAGTGGATGCCCATATCCATTTCATTTGCCCGCAGCAAATCGAAACCGCCCTGTCATCCGGCATTACGACGATGATTGGCGGCGGGACCGGGCCGGCGACCGGAACGAATGCCACGACGTGCACGCCGGGAGAGTGGAATATTTACCGGATGCTTGAAGCCGCCGAAGCGTTCCCAATGAATCTTGGGTTTTTAGGAAAAGGCAACGCGTCGGCGAAAGAGCCGATCGCGGAGCAAGTGCGCGCCGGAGCGGTGGGACTCAAGCTTCATGAAGACTGGGGAACGACGGCGGCAGCGATTGATGCGTGCTTGCGAGTGGCGGATGAGTACGACGTGCAAGTCGCCATTCATACCGATACGTTGAATGAAGGCGGGTTTGTCGAGCATACACTGAAGGCCATTAACGGACGCGTCATTCATACATACCATACGGAAGGAGCCGGAGGGGGGCATGCGCCCGATATTATGAAAGTCGCCAGCTTCCCGAACATTTTGCCTTCTTCCACGAACCCGACGCGGCCGTATACGAAAAACACGCTCGATGAGCATTTAGATATGTTAATGGTGTGCCATCATTTAGATCCGTCCGTTCCAGAAGACATTGCCTTTGCCGATTCGCGCATCCGCAAAGAAACGATCGCGGCAGAAGACATTTTGCACGACATCGGCGCCTTCAGCATGATCAGTTCCGACTCGCAAGCGATGGGACGGGTCGGTGAAGTCATTTTACGCACGTGGCAAACGGCCGACAAAATGAAAAAACAGTTTGGCCGCTTGCCGGAGGAAACGGGGCGAGGCGATAATGTCCGCGTCAAACGGTACGTAGCCAAATATACGATCAACCCGGCTATCACTCATGGCATCGCGGAGTATGTCGGGTCAGTCGAAGTCGGAAAATTCGCAGATTTGGTCGTTTGGCATCCCGCTTTTTTCGGGGTCAAGCCTGAGCTCGTCATCAAAGGCGGGATGATCGCCTACAGCGTGATGGGCGACCCGAACGCTAGCATTCCGACGCCGCAGCCCGCTCTGTACCGCCCGATGTTCGCCAACTATGGCGCCGCCGTCGCGAAAACGTCCATTACGTTTTTGTCCAAAGCGGCGTTCGAACGCGGCGTCCCTGACAAACTGCGATTGCACAAAATCGTCAAACCGGTTGGAAACATTCGTTCGTTAACGAAACACGATATGGTGTTCAACAACGCCATGCCTCAAATCGATGTCGATCCGCAAACGTATGAAGTGAAGGTCGATGGGCGGCTCATCACGTGCGAACCGGCTGAAGTTGTGGCCATGGCGCAACGATATTTTCTGTTTTGAGGTGATGATGATGATTGTAGAAACGGTTATCGGCAACATTCGAGCTCTTTCTTCTCTCCCCCCGCACATCGAACGGGTGTACATGCCAAGCGATGATTTAGTAAAACGAATTCAGCGGGTGGTGACCGACCATGGGAGGGAGATTGGCATTCGCTTGAAAGAAGCGAAAGAATTGGTAGACGGAGATGTGTTATGGATGGATGAGCATAATGCCATTGTCGTATCCGTTCTTCCCGATGATTTGCTTGTCATCCAGCCTGTTTCCATGAAACAAATGGGGGAGATTGCTCATCAGCTCGGCAACCGCCACTTGCCCGCCCAATTCGAGGAAGGGGAAATGCTCGTCCAATACGACTATTTAGTCGAAGAGCTGCTCCAGCAACTCGGCATCCCGTACAAGAGGGAAAAACGGAAAGTAAAACAAGCGTTCCGCCATATCGGGCATCGCCATGACTGACCAACAGCTGCTGTGGCTGCTGCAGCTCTCCGATTCCAATTTTCCATCAGGAGCGTTTTCCCATTCCTTTGGGTTTGAAACTTATATGTACCATGAACAAATTCGTGATGCCAAAACGTTTGGCGACGCGCTCGTCGTGTATATCCAAACCCAGCTGACGTATACGGAGGGATTGGCGTGCCGGATCGCCTATGAGCAGTTGGAAGTCGACCGTATGGAAGGACTGCGGCGGCTGAACGACACGCTGTTTGCTCTCTGCTTGGCGAAGGAAACGCGAGAAGGAACGAGAATGATTGGGGGGCGCTTATGGAAACTGTGCCGCGACATTTACGGAGTCGATGAATTGGATGAGATCGTGCAAACGACGCGGTCCATTCATCCGGCCATTGTGTTTGCGGCGGTTGGCCGCAAAATCGGAGCAGCCAAACAAACGACGGTGCTGACGTATTTGTTTGCTTCCGTACAAACGATGGTGCAAAACGCGGTTCGCGGCATTCCCCTCGGCCAGACGGACGGGCAAAAGCTGCTCGTCATGGCGCAGCCATATTTGATTCATGCCGCGAGCATCATCGAGACACTCGACGAAGAGGAGCTCGGGGCGGCAGCCGTCGGCTTGGAAATCGCGCAAATGCAGCATGAACGTCTTCCTGTTCGATTGTTTATGTCGTAAATCTTGTTTGACGTGGAACGAAAGAAGGACAGAGAAGGGAGAATCCAGAATGGAACCGGTACGAATCGGCATCGGCGGCCCGGTCGGCGCCGGCAAAACGATGCTTGTCGAGAAGCTGACGCGGGCGATGCATCGCCGCTTTAGCATCGCGGTCATTACGAACGATATTTATACAAAAGAAGACGCTCAGTTTTTAATCAAACATAGCGTCTTGCCGGAAGATCGGATTATCGGCGTCGAAACGGGCGGGTGCCCGCATACGGCCATTCGCGAAGACGCATCAATGAATTTTGCGGCCATTGATGAACTGAAACGGCGCCATCCAGATGTGGAACTCATTTTGATCGAGAGCGGCGGCGATAACTTGGCGGCGACCTTCAGCCCGGAGTTGGTCGATTTCTCCATTTATGTCATCGACGTCGCCCAAGGGGAGAAAATTCCGCGCAAAGGCGGACAGGGGATGATTAAGTCGGATTTGCTCGTGATCAACAAAATCGATCTTGCCCCTTACGTCGGCGCCAGTCTGGAAGTGATGGAACGGGACGCCAAAGCAGCGCGAGGGGCGAAGCCGGTCATTTTTACGAATTTAAAAGAAGAGATTGGTCTTTTTGACGTTGTGGATTGGATCGAAAAACAGGTGCTGCTGGCAGGGCTGGAAGAATGAGCTGGACGGGGCGTTTGCGATGTACAGCGGTCGTGAAAAACGGCCGCACCGTCATTTTGGACAACTATAGTGAAGGGGCGCTGAAACTGATGCGTCCTGTTTACCTCGACCCGGCTCATCCGACGTTATATCTTGTCCACGTGGGCGGCGGGTATGTCGATGGGGATTCATATGATATGGAAATCTTCCTCGAGCCCAGCGCCCGGTTGATGGTGACGACCCAGTCGGCGGCGAAAATCTACAAAACTCCTTCAACGCCTGTAAGGCAGTATACACGATTGTCACTTGGGGAGCAAAGCGTACTTGAATATTTCCCCGACCCGACGATCGCCTATGAGCATGCGCGCTTTTATCAAGAAACGACGGTGTACATCACGCCAAGCTCCACGTTTGTTTATGGCGAAATCATCACGCTGGATGGTCGGAAAGCGGCGAGCTGTTCCGCTATGATTGGATTCGCTCGAAACTGAAGGTGTATCAAGACGAGGCGCTCGTTCTGTTTGATCATCTGTACTTGGACTCGCGGCAGCACTTAACGAGCATGCTGCAGCTCGGCGGCTATACGCATGTCGGATCATTCGTGGCTCTTTCTCCGTTCATCACAAAGGAAGTGTTAGAACAGTTCAACCAATTCATGGAAGAGATGCCGAAAGAGGTTCGCTGCGGTTTTTCAGCGGCAGCCGTTCCAGGCTTTTCTGTACGTATATTGGCGTATGAAACATCGGCCATCGAAGCGATATTCCAACGCGTCCAACAGTTTATTCGCCAACAATGCGGTGAGAAAGCGCCAGTCTGTTGGAGGAAATATTGACAAGGGAAAGGAAGAAGACAATGGGAACGATATGGCCTGTGCTCTTGTTTGGATTGCTGCTTGGAATGAAACATGCGACGGAACCGGATCATGTCATTGCCGTTTCGACCATTGCCAGCCGGACGAAAAAACTGTCCCTTTCATCGCTGGCCGGCATGTTTTGGGGAATTGGCCATACGTTGACGCTGCTCGTTGTTGGGATGGCGATGATCGCCTTTGAGCGGCAAATTCCTGAACAGATTGCTTCTTATCTCGAAATGGGCGTCGGCATCATGATCGTTATTCTAGGAATTGCTAGTTTCCGTTCGACAATGAGGCTGGATCATCATCACCAGGGCGATATTCATCATTTACATGTGAAATCGACATTGATTGGCATCGTCCACGGTTTAGCCGGCAGCGCCGGAATGGTGTTGTTGACGATGACGACGGTCAAAGGAACTTGGATGGCGCTTGCTTTTATTTTGATTTTTGGCCTAGGAACGGTCATCGGCATGATGCTGTTCACGACGTTTCTCGGGATTCCGTTTGTTTGGATGAAAGCGAAACAGCAAGTCATGAATCAATGGATCGTGAAAACCGTCTCCCTCATCAGCATCGCCTATGGGGTCTATTACATGTATCATATCGCCGCCGAAATTTGACGCTCCTCGCGGCTGGCGTCATAGGTGGAGGGTTGTTCAAAACAAAGAAGCACCGGTCTTGGGAGAAGGCCGGTGCTTCTTTTTCGATGCGGCGTCATCATCACCTCGTGTCACACCAGTGGTTTGACCAGCAACAACTCATCTCGAATAGGAATGCCGTCAGGACTTGTTTTCGGAATGTTTGGCTTGATTTGTCGCGCCTTGTCGACAGCGTTGGGAAAGACGTTCACAATTTGATAGCCGCGCTTTTGATAGAAACGAAGGGCATGCAAGTTGTCGTTGGTAGTGATCAGTTGAACAGCCGTGCACCTTTGTTGTCTCGCCCATGCCTCTGCCTCATGCAAAAGGGCGCTGCCGATGCCGCGGTTTTCCATTATGCTGTCTAGCGAGATGATCTCGCATTCGCTGCCACGGATGATGAATGTAATCAGTCCGATGATCCGCTGACCGTTCTCAACAGCCGCAAATCCATCCAGCTCGCTGCAGGTATAGATGCCGGTTGAAACAACCATTTGCGGACTTCCCCAATGGTCGTTGAAAAATTGGTTGACGATGGCACGGTCCAACTGTTTGGTTGGAACGATGTTCAAGCGCTCCTCCTCCTTTGTGCAGATGATGATGTTTGATCACCCCAATGCATAAGACGTTCACTTCCGTGCGTGATTTTGACACTCCGCACGCCTAAAGGCGTGGGATTCTTGGGTCGTTCGCGTCCTCATCCATTTCTGGTTCGGACAACGCCCAAATTCAGGGGTGTGTCATCACCCC
>NZ_ATCO01000089.1:0-2448 GCF_000422025.1 Geobacillus sp. WSUCF1
CACGCTTAAATCGTAAAACCGGGCGTACTCGCGGCCAAATCCAAAACAGCCGGACGCCGGCATGATCGGGTTTTACGATTTAAGCGTGTTAGGCGCCATTATGATCAAGGCGACGACAAAAGAGCCGCGCTTTGGCAACCCGACACCAAGGGTGGCAGAAACGCCGGGCGGGATGTTAAACGCCATCGGCCTGCAAAACCCCGGCCTTGACAAAGTGCTCGAAGAAGAACTGCCGTGGCTTGAACAGTTTGACGTACCGATCATCGCCAACATCGCTGGCTCGACGGTGGAAGAGTACGTCGAGGTAGCCGAAGCGATTTCCAAAGCGCCCAATGTCCATGCGTTAGAGCTCAACATTTCCTGCCCAAACGTGAAAAAAGGCGGGATTGCGTTCGGCACCGTGCCGGACGTGGCCGCGGAACTGACGCGGCTTGTCAAAGAAGTGGCGGCTGTCCCCGTGTATGTGAAGCTGTCTCCGAACGTCACCGACATCGTGGCGATGGCAAAAGCGATTGAACAAGCGGGCGCCGATGGCTTGACGATGATCAATACGCTCGTTGGCATGCGCATCGACGTGAAAACAGGCCGCCCCGTTTTGGCCAACGGCACCGGCGGCTTATCCGGCCCGGCGGTCAAACCGATCGCCATCCGCATGATTTACGACGTGAGCCAGGCGGTGTCGATTCCGATCATCGGCATGGGCGGCATTCAAACGGCGGAAGACGTGCTCGAATTTTTTTACGCCGGCGCGAGCGCGGTTGCCGTCGGAACGGCCAACTTTGTCGACCCGTTCGTCTGCCCGACGATCATCGCCGACTTGCCGGCGCTGCTCGATGAACTCGGGATCGGCCACATTTCCGAATGCATAGGAAGGAGCTGGAAGACTGGTGCACACGCCGTTCATTGTCGCGCTTGATTTTCCATCAAAACAAGAGGTGGAGCGGTTTTTGCGGCCGTTTGCCGGAACACCGCTGTTTGTGAAAGTCGGCATGGAGCTGTACTATCAGGAAGGTCCCGCCATCGTCGCGTTTCTCAAAGAACAAGGGCATGCCGTCTTTTTAGACTTAAAACTGCACGACATCCCGAATACGGTGAAACAAGCGATGAAAGGGCTCGCCCGTGTCGGCGCCGATTTGGTGAACGTCCACGCTGCCGGCGGCCGGTGCATGATGGAAGCGGCGATCGAGGGGCTTGACGCCGGCACGCCAAGCGGAAGAATGCGGCCGCGCTGCATCGCTGTCACCCAGCTGACGAGCACGGACGAGCGGATGCTTCACGAGGAGCTGTGGATTTCCCGCCCGCTTGTGGAAACAGTCGGCCATTACGCCGCCTTGGCGAACGAAAGCGGCCTTGACGGCGTCGTCTGCTCGGCGAACGAAGCGCCGCTCATCAAAGAACGGTGCGGCGCCTCGTTCCTCGCCGTCACCCCGGGCATCCGCTTTGCCGATGAGGCAGCGCACGACCAAGTGCGCGTCGTCACGCCAAAGCGCGCCCGCGAGCTCGGCGCCGACTACATTGTCGTCGGCCGCAGCCTCACCCGCGCCGCCGATCCGCTGAAAGCCTACGAACGCCTGCAGCACGAATGGAACGGAGGAGAGAAAGAATGAAACACGACATCGCCGCCAAATTGCTTGAAATCGGGGCGGTCGCCCTGCAGCCGAACGAACCGTTTACCTGGTCCTCGGGCTTGAAATCGCCGATTTACTGCGACAACCGCCTGACGCTCGCTTACCCCGACGTGCGCCGCCTGATCGCCGCCGGCCTCGCCGAGCTCATCCGCACCCAGTTTCCCGAAGCGGATCTCATCGCCGGCACCGCAACCGCCGGCATCCCGCACGCCGCCTGGGTGAGCGAACGGCTCGGGCTGCCGATGTGCTACGTCCGCAGCCAGGCGAAAGCGCACGGCAAAGGAAAACAAATCGAAGGCCAAGCCGAACCGGGTCAGCGCGTCGTCGTCATCGAAGACTTAATCTCGACGGGCGGCAGCTCGCTTGCGGCCGTCCGTGCCTTGAAAGAAGCGGGCTGTGAGGTGCTGGGCGTCGCCGCCATTTTCACGTACGGGCTCGACAAAGCGAAGCAGGCGTTTGCGGCAGAGAATTTGCCTGTCTACACGCTCACCGACTACGACACCCTCATCGAAACGGCCGTCCGCCTTGGCGCCGTCAGCGAGCACGACTTGGCGACATTGCGAAAATGGCGGGAGAATCCGGAGGAGTGGGGGAACTAACATCAACGCAAGGGAAAAGGGGCTGACGCAAAAGCCCCTTTTTGATGAAAGTTCACCGAAGTACTAGGATTCTTTCTCCATTTTGACGACAAATCTTTTACTCATGCAAGCTTCTACAAGAAAACGAAAAAACATGTCGAACTTTGTCTGTTCCGAATGGCCGTAAAATTCAGTGTATCTTTAGTCAACTACCCCCACTTCGCGAACGCTTGAAGTGGGGG
>NZ_ATCO01000090.1:0-378 GCF_000422025.1 Geobacillus sp. WSUCF1
CTCACATTTCGCACCCTAACAAGGTCAAAACAAAGGATTTTTTATTTAGTTTTTCAGAATAACTTTTTGACCAACACAACGAGCGATGGCAATCCTTTTTTTACCATCGCTGGTCGTTCCGTATGACGTTACACGTAAATGCTCTCATCCAGCCCCAACCCCTGCAGAATCCTTCGCTGATCAGGGGTAAGGGAGCGATCCAGTGAGCGTTGGATGCGCCCATCCGGCAGCTTGAACAGGACGACGTTCACATATTGAAACAGCTGAAAAATCGCCTGTCCCGTCGGCCGGGTCAGCTTGCGGCCTCCAGGACCCTTCAACGGGTGTTCTGGAGTAATAAACTGACGCACTCGGCGCTGAAAAACGCGGTAAATAGCC
>NZ_ATCO01000091.1:0-35391 GCF_000422025.1 Geobacillus sp. WSUCF1
GCAGAAGAGAGCTAGGCGCCGCAGCTAGACAGAAAGAAAAGCGGAGGCCGCGCGCAAGCTCCCGACAAGGGAGCTTTTTTTGATGCCATTTTTTCAGTTGCTAAGCGGCAAAGGGAAAAAATCGCCAAAACCCTTGAGAAATCAGGATTGGCACTTGATTATAGGCATGGCGTTATGGTAATCTTTTATCTGAAATCGTTGTTTTGGTGAAATATGCCTAAAATTGGCCGTTTTTGCGAAAAAAGATGTTGAATTTCCGCGGTCAATTGGTTAAGATTAGGCATGTCACCGCCTGTTGGCGGGAAGAAGGCGGCTTTCCTCGCCCTTGGCTTCGTTTGCGCCCGGCGAAAACAGGAGGAGCCCAAACTGTTGGGAAGGGGCTTCAGCCGGCGGCATAGGCGCATCTCCTGCGGACTGTCGCGAGGCAAACATAGAATGATTGGCTGCGCCGGCGCGGCGCGCGGGCCTTCTTGCCGCTGGAATTGGATGTCTATGTATAGAAAAGCAGAAAAGTGTGCACAAATGGTAGTAAACAAGACCAGCCCCTTGGGAGGAGGTGAATGGCATGAACAAAACGGAATTGATCAACGCGGTCGCTGAAACAAGCGGTCTTTCCAAAAAAGATGCGACAAAAGCCGTTGATGCGGTGTTTGATTCGATTACAGAAGCGCTGCGAAAAGGCGATAAAGTGCAATTAATCGGTTTTGGAAACTTTGAAGTGCGCGAGCGCGCCGCCCGGAAAGGACGCAACCCGCAAACGGGCGAAGAAATGGAAATTCCGGCAAGCAAAGTTCCTGCATTCAAACCGGGCAAAGCATTGAAAGATGCCGTCAAGTAAGCCTACATAGCAGGAGCGCAGGAGGGAAGGGCAGGTGATCCACCGGCCCTTCTTTTTTGTTTTTTTTGGCTCCCTATGCTAGAATCGGATTACATGCAGCTTTTATGATGCAGGAGGATGTTGTTTGTATGCCAGAGATCA
The DNA here is from genome assembly GCF_000422025.1 of Geobacillus sp. WSUCF1. NCBI lineage: Bacteria > Bacillati > Bacillota > Bacilli > Caryophanales > Anoxybacillaceae > Geobacillus > Geobacillus sp. WSUCF1. The sequence goes on from NZ_ATCO01000091.1 coordinate 980, forward strand.
ATTTTGCGCAAATTGAATATGCGGTCCGCCTCATTCTTGAGGCGATCGGGGAAGATCCAAACCGCGAAGGGCTCGTCGATACGCCGAAGAGGGTGGCGAAAATGTACGCCGAGGTGTTCGCTGGGCTGCAGGAAGACCCAAAGCAGCACTTTCAAACCGTATTCAGCGAGGAACATGAGGAGCTTGTGCTCGTCAAAGATATTCCGTTTTATTCGATGTGCGAACACCACTTAGTGCCGTTTTTTGGCGCTGCCCACGTCGCCTATATTCCGCGGGAAGGGAAAGTGACCGGGCTGAGCAAGCTCGCTCGAGCCGTTGAGGCGGTGGCGCGCCGCCCGCAGCTGCAAGAGCGCATCACGGCAACGATCGCTGATTCGATCGTCGAGGCGCTTGAGCCGCATGGGGTGATGGTCGTTGTTGAGGCGGAGCATATGTGCATGACGATGCGCGGGGTGAAAAAACCGGGGTCCAAAACAGTGACGACAGCGGTGCGCGGCGTGTTTGAAACAGATGCCAACGCCCGCGCTGAAGTGCTTTCGTTAATCAAAGCGTAAGGAGGGAAGAGGATGTACACAAACAGCGATTTTGTCGTCATTAAAGCGCTCGAAGACGGGGTGAACGTCATCGGGCTGACGCGCGGCGCGGACACAAGATTTCACCATTCGGAAAAGCTTGACAAAGGCGAAGTGTTGATTGCTCAGTTCACGGAACATACGTCGGCGATCAAAGTGAGAGGAAAAGCGTATATTCAAACGCGCCACGGTGTGGTTGAATCGGAAGGGAAAAAGTAAACCAGCAAATTTCTAGCAAACTAGAGCGTTTTCGACAAAATTATGTTATAATGGAGTCCGTCATGGCGGTGCGGATATTTTTTGGGGGACAAGGGTGAGAAGAGTGAATGACATCATGGTGAAATTGGCGTCATTGAAGGAACAAATCGAACGGCTGCTTGACCATTCGTATTTGCGCGCGCATGTGCCGGCGCCGGCTGTTGATGAAGACCGGCTGCTGCTTTCGCTGTCGATGATGATGGATGCTCCGGCGGCGCCAAATGAGCCGGACCGGTGCATCATCGCCATGATGCTCATGCAAATCGCCCTTGACACCCATGATCAGGTGACAGACCGCGGCGGCGATTTGCGGACGCGGCAGCTTGTCGTTTTGGCCGGCGACTTGTACAGCGGGCTTTATTACGACTTGCTGGCGCGCTCGGGCGATGTTGCGCTCATCCGTTTGTTCGCCGAAGCGGTCCGCGAGATGAATGAGCAAAAAGTGCGGCTGTATGAAAAAAAGGTGGAGCGGATCGAGACGCTGTTCGCCGCGGTCGGCACGATCGAGTCGGCGTTGCTTGCGAAGCTTGCCGAGCGCATCGGGGCGCCGCAATGGGGGCGATTTTCCGGCCATTACTTGCTGTTGCGGCGCTTGCTGCTCGAGCAGGAAGCGTTCGTCCGCACGGGGTCATCCATGCTGTTTGAGCAAATGGCGCATATCGCCTTTCCATGGGCCAAAAGGCTGACGAAAGAACAAAGGCGGCATTTGCTTCGCCTTTGCGAGCGTTATATTGACCATTGCAAGGAAGCGCTGCTGGCGGCGAATTTGCCGATGAACGACCTGCTGCGGTTTCGCATGGCGGAACTTGCCGGCGGATTTCAAGCCATCGTCAAAAAGTCGGTGGAAGAAGGGTAGAACGATGCATCAATCGAAAGAAGAGCGAGTCCATCGCGTATTTGAAAAAATTTCTGCACATTATGACCGGATGAATTCTGTCATCAGCTTCCGCCGCCATTTGAAATGGCGCGAAGACGTCATGCGGAGGATGAATGTGCAAAAAGGGAAAAGGGCGCTCGACGTTTGCTGCGGAACGGCCGACTGGGCGATCGCGCTGGCTGAGGCGGTCGGGCCGGAGGGGGAAGTGTACGGCCTTGACTTCAGCGAAAACATGCTGAAAGTCGGCGAACAAAAGGTGAAGGCGCGCGGCCTCGGCAATGTCAAGCTCATTCACGGCAACGCCATGCAGCTGCCGTTTCCCGACAATTCGTTCGATTATGTGACGATCGGCTTTGGCTTGCGCAACGTTCCTGATTATATGACAGTGCTTAAGGAAATGCACCGCGTCACCAAGCCGGGCGGCATGACCGTCTGTCTGGAAACGTCGCAGCCGACGTTGTTTGGTTTCCGCCAGCTTTACTATTTTTATTTTCGGTTTATTATGCCGCTGTTTGGCAAGCTGTTGGCGAAAAGCTATGAGGAATACTCGTGGCTGCAGGAATCGGCGCGCGAATTTCCAGGGCGGGACGAGCTGGCCGAGATGTTCCGCGAAGCCGGTTTCGTCGATGTCGAGGTCAAACCGTACACGTTCGGCGTAGCGGCCATGCATTTAGGCTATAAACGATGAGTCAAGGTGAACACCATGAAGTTAAAGGCGATGTATTCGTTTTTAAGCGATGATTTGGCGGCGGTCGAAGAGGAGCTGGAGCGGACGGTCCGATCCGAATACGGGCCGCTCGGGGAAGCGGCGCTCCATTTATTGCAAGCGGGCGGAAAGCGGATCCGTCCCGTTTTTGTCTTGCTGTCCGCCCGCTTTGGCCATTATGATTTCGAACGGATTAAACATGTAGCCGTAGCGCTCGAACTCATCCATATGGCATCGCTCGTTCACGACGATGTCATCGATGACGCCGACGTGCGGCGCGGCCGGCCGACGATCAAGGCGAGATGGAGCAACCGCTTTGCCATGTATACAGGCGATTACCTCTTCGCCCGTTCGCTTGAGCGGATGGCGGAGCTTGACAGCCCCCGCGCTCATCAAGTGCTGGCGAAAACGATCGTTGAAGTGTGCCACGGGGAAATCGAGCAAATCAAGGATAAATACCGATTTGATCAGCCGCTTCGCACGTACTTGCGGCGCATCCGCCGAAAAACGGCGCTATTGATCGCCGCCAGCTGCCAGCTCGGCGCCCTGGCCGCCGGCGCGCCCGAGACGGTGGCCAATCGGCTGTATTGGTTCGGCCATTACGTCGGCATGTCGTTTCAAATTACCGATGATATTCTCGACTTCACCGGCACGGAAGAGCAGCTCGGCAAGCCGGCTGGAAGCGACTTGCAGCAAGGAAACGTCACCCTCCCCGTGCTGTATGCCCTTTGTGATGAACAGGTGCGGGCAAAAATTACGGCCGTCAACGCGGACACGGATGCCGAGGAGATGGCGGCGGTGCTAGCGGCCATTAAACAGACGGACGCCATCGAACGATCGTATGCGCTAAGCGATCGCTATTTGGAAAAGGCGCTCCGCCTGCTTGGCGAGCTGCCGGCCAACGAAGCGCGCACGCTGCTTCATGATCTCGCCCTCTATATTGGGAAAAGGGATTATTAGCGCTTTCAAGGACGCTGTTGCCAACGGCGGAAAACAATGATACTATGATGGGTGGGAATCCGTTTCCCAGTACATACGACAGTAGAGGTGGAGAGCGAATGGCAGAACGGACATTCATCATGGTGAAACCGGACGGGGTTCAGCGCAATTTGATCGGCGAGATTGTCGCCCGTTTTGAAAAAAAAAGGCTTCCAGCTTGTCGGCGCGAAGCTGATGCAAGTGTCGCGCGAACTCGCCGAGCAACATTACGCTGAACATAAAGAGCGCCCGTTTTTCGGCGAGCTTGTCGACTTTATCACCTCGGGGCCAGTGTTTGCCATGGTGTGGGAGGGCGAGAACGTGATCGCGGCCGCCCGGCAAATGATGGGGAAAACGAATCCGCAGGAGGCTGCCCCTGGCACGATCCGCGGCGATTTCGGCTTGACGGTCGGCAAAAACGTTATCCACGGCTCCGACTCGCCGCAAAGCGCCAAACGCGAAATCAGCTTGTTCTTTAAAGAAGAAGAGCTCGTCAGCTATTCCAAACAGATCAATGCATGGCTGTACTGATGCGAAGACCGGCCGCCATTCGGCCGGTTTTTGCCGTTTTTGTACATTGACAGGGGAGAGGGACAGGCGACGATGGACGATTATGCGCAGTTCATTGCCAAAGTAAAGCGAAAAACAGGCATTGACTTATCGCTATATAAGGAAGCCCAGATGAGGCGGCGTTTGGCGTCGTTGTACATGAAAAAAGGGCTAAAGAGCTTTGCCGAGCTGTTTGCAGCGATGGAGAAAGAGCCGGCGCTATGGCATGAATGCTTGGATCGGATGACGATCAACGTCTCGGAGTTTTACCGGAACGCCAAGCGTTGGGAGGTGCTTGAGCACACCATTTTGCCGCGGCTATTGGCGGAAAACCCGCGCCCGAACGTGTGGAGCGCTGCCTGCTCAACGGGCGAGGAGCCGTATACGCTCGCGATGGTGCTCGCAAAACGATTGCCGCTTCACCGCGTGTCGGTGTTGGCGACCGACATTGACGATAATGCGCTCGCCCGCGCGCGCCTCGGTTTGTACAGCGAACGGTCGCTTGTAGAGCTGCCCGAGGAAATGAGAAAAAAGTTTTTTACGAAAGAAGGCGAATATTATAAAATAGACGAAAAGATTAAACAAACGGTCAAGTTTCAAAAGCACAACTTGCTCGCAGATCCGTTTCCGCGCAACATGGATTTGATCGTCTGCCGCAACGTGCTCATTTATTTTACGGAAGAGGCGAAGCGGATGCTGTATCGCAAATTTCACGACGCGCTCCGGACGGGAGGCGTGCTGTTTGTCGGCAGCACCGAGCAGATTTTCAATCCCGGCCTGTACGGTTTTGAAGTCGAAGAGACGTTTTTTTACCGAAAAAAATAGCTCCGCGCCGGCTTCTTTTTTTCCTGAAACTATTTTCATTTTTCGAATTTATGATATATTTTTACTTAAACGCGTTAAAGACCTGAAGGGAGAGACAAACATGCGGTATTTGACGGCAGGGGAATCGCATGGGCCGCAATTGACGGCCATTTTGGAAGGAGTGCCGGCCGGGCTTGAGCTGCGCGCCGAGCACATCAATAAAGAGCTGGCGCGCCGGCAAAAAGGATACGGACGCGGCCGCCGCATGCAGATTGAAAAAGATGAAGTGAAAATCACAGGCGGCGTTCGGCACGGGAAAACGCTCGGCTCGCCGATTGCGCTCGTTGTCGAGAATCGTGATTTTAAACATTGGCAAACGATTATGGCGGTTGAGCCGATTGATGACGAAGCGGAAGTGAAGCGGAAAGTGACGCGTCCGCGCCCAGGGCATGCCGATTTAAACGGCGCCCTGAAATACGGACATCGCGATATGCGCAACGTGCTGGAGCGCTCGTCGGCGCGTGAAACGACGGTGCGCGTGGCGGCTGGAGCGGTGGCAAAACGCATTTTGGAGGAGGTCGGCATCCGCGTCGCCGGTCATGTCATCGAAATCGGCGGCGTGCGCGCAAAGAAGCTCGATTATCGTTCGCTTGAAGAATTGCAGGCAGTGACGGAAGAATCACCGGTGCGCTGCTTTGACCCGGAGGCGGGGCAAAAAATGATGGAAGCGATCGATTGGGCGAAGAAAAACGGTGATTCGATCGGCGGCATCGTTGAAGTGATCGTTGAAGGTGTTCCGGCCGGAGTGGGCAGCTACGTCCATTACGACCGAAAGCTTGATGCGAAAATCGCGGCCGCGATCGTCAGCATCAACGCGTTTAAAGGCGTTGAATTCGGGATCGGCTTTGAGGCGGCGCGCCGCCCGGGAAGCGAAGTGCACGATGAAATCATTTGGAGCCCAGAACAAGGCTTTTCGCGCCGGACGAACCGGGCGGGCGGCTTTGAAGGCGGGGTGACGACCGGGATGCCGATCGTCGTGCGCGGAGTGATGAAGCCGATCCCGACGCTGTACAAGCCGCTTCAAAGCGTGGATATCGAGACGAAAGAGCCGTTTGCGGCAAGCATTGAGCGATCGGACAGCTGCGCCGTGCCGGCGGCGAGCGTTGTCGCTGAGGCCGTTGTCGCCTGGGAAGTGGCGGCGGCGATCGTTGAGCAGTTTGGGCAGGATCGGATGGACTTGATTAAGGAAAATGTGGAACGCGCCCGCCGCTATGCAAAGGAGTTTTGACGATGATCGAACGGACGATTGAAACGGCGACGAAGCGCTATCCGCTTCTTTTGGGCGATGGGGCGGCCCGCGTGTTGCCAAGCTTGCTTCGGTCGCTCTCCTGTCCGCCAGGGACAAAACTTTTCATCGTTACCGACGATACTGTGGCGCCTCTTTATTTGGATGAGGTGCGGGCGTTGCTTGCCGCCGCTGAGTATGACGTGTACGCCTACGTCATTCCAAGCGGGGAGGCGGCCAAGTCATTTGATCATTATTACGCTTGCCAGACAGCGGCATTGCAGTGCGGCCTCGACCGCCGCTCGGTTATCATTGCGCTTGGCGGCGGCGTTGTCGGCGATTTGGCTGGGTTTGTCGCCGCCACCTATATGCGCGGCATCCGTTACATTCAAATGCCGACGACACTCTTGGCCCATGACAGCGCCGTCGGCGGCAAAGTCGCCATCAACCATCCGCTCGGCAAAAATATGATCGGCGCCTTCCATCAGCCGGAAGCAGTTGTGTATGACACCTCCTTTTTGCGCACGCTGCCCGAGCGCGAGCTTCGGTCCGGGTTTGCCGAGGTGATCAAACATGCGCTGATCCGCGACCGCCGCTTTTACGACTGGCTGCGCGCGGAAATCAAGACGCTCGCCGACTTGCGCGGCGAGAAACTCGCCTATTGCATTGAAAAGGGCATTGACATTAAGGCGTCCGTCGTGCGTGAGGATGAAAAAGAAACCGGGGTGCGCGCCCATTTGAATTTCGGCCATACGCTCGGCCATGCGCTGGAAAGCGAGTTAGGCTACGGCGCGCTCACTCACGGGGAGGCGGTTGCGGTTGGCATGCTGTTTGCCGTCTTTGTCAGCGAACGGTTTTACGGCCGGTCGTTCGCTGAGCATCGATTGGCCGACTGGTTCGCCGGATACGGCTTCCCGGTGTCGCTGCCGACAACGGTTCAGACGCGCCGCCTGCTTGAGAAGATGAAAGGCGACAAAAAAGCGTACGCCGGAACAGTGCGGATGGTGCTTCTCTGTGAGATCGGCGACGTGGAAGTGGTGGAACTCGAAGACGACAACCTGCTCACGTGGCTGGACGAGTTTTCCAGACAGGGGGGGAAAGGATGATTCGCGGCATTCGCGGAGCGATTACAGTGGATCGAAATGACGCCGAGGAAATCGTGGCGGCAACGGAAACGTTGCTTCGTGAAATGATCCGCGCAAACGATGTCGCCGCTTCTGATGTGTCGTTTGTGCTCATTTCCGTCACCGACGACATCACCGCCGCGTTTCCGGCGCAGGCGCTGCGCCGTTTGGACGGCTGGACATATGTGCCGGTCATGTGCACGAGGGAAATTCCGGTGCCCGGTTCATTGCCGCGCTGCATTCGCGTCATGATGACGGTGGCGACTGAGAAACAGCAAGAAGAGATCTGCCACGTGTATTTAAAAGGGGCGGTCGTGTTGCGCCCGGATTTGTCGTTGACAAAAAAAACAGAAATGTAATATAGTGAAAATAACCTCTTTGCCCCCTGAGACATCGGGGGCGTTAGAAGTGGAGCGAGAGTGGAGAGCGAGCGTAGGGTAGATGAGAATGAGCGAGTTTAGCTGAGGTGAGCGTTTTTTCATTCGCCGACATCTGCCCAAAGACGGTCGTCTTTGGGCGTTTTCTTTTCCCTCTCTTTTTTCGCCTCATAAACCCTCATTCTCCGCCCGCTGATCATGAAGGGAGGAGAAGTGATGTCTGCTGATGGGCTGGCCGCTTTTTTGACGGAAGCGAACGAATTTCGAACCATCCCGATTGTGCGCAAATTTGTAGCCGATGTCATTGAGCCGCTCGGCGTGTTTGCCAATTTGCGCGAGGAAGCCGTGTTTTTGCTTGAAAGCAAGGATGACGAATCACCGTGGGCGCGCTATTCGTTCATCGGTGTGGCGCCGTTTTTGACGCTGGAGAGCGAAACCGGCGAAACGTTTTCGGTGAAGGACGAAAACGGGAACGAACAAATCACCGCACCGACGCTGAAAGAAGCGTTTCAATGGGTCGAGCGGACGCTTGCCGTCAAGCCGCTTGCCGAGACGGTGCCGTTTACAGGCGGTGCAGTTGGGTTTTTAGGCTACGATTTCATTTCCGCCATCGAAAAAGTGCCGCGCCACAAAAACCGCGATGTGCCGATGAAGACGGCCTATTTCGTGTTTTGTGAATCGCTGTTTGCGTTTGACCAAAAAAAGCGTGAGTTGCTCGTCATTCACTATATTCGGTTGAGCGGCAACGAAACGGAGGAAGAGAAAATCGAAGCGTACCGCGCGGCCGAACGGCGCATGGCCGATCTCGCGGCGAAAGCGGCCCGCCCTCAAGCCGAGCAGCCGCTCTTGCCGGCGGAAAGCGAATCGGGGCGGACCGCCTCGTTTGCCAAAGCGGTGTCCAACTATGACAAAAAACAGTTTTTGCGCGATGTGGAGGCCGTGAAACGGTACATCGCGGCCGGCGATGTGTTTCAAGCGGTTCTGTCGCAGCGCTTCTGCGTGCCGGTTCAAGCCGGAGGCTTTGCCATTTATCGTCTGCTCCGATACATCAACCCGTCGCCGTACATGTTTTATTTCCAGCTTGACGGTGTGGAAATTGTCGGCAGTTCGCCGGAAAAACTGATTCAAGTGCACCGTCGGCGCGTTGAAATCGATCCAATTGCCGGCACACGGCGGCGCGGCCGATCGCCGGAGGAAGACGAGAGGCTGGCTGATGAGCTGTACCACGACCCGAAAGAACGGGCTGAGCATTATATGCTTGTCGATTTGGCGCGCAACGACATCGGCCGGGTCGCCAAGTACGGAACGGTCGAGGTGCCGGTGTTGCTTCAGATCGGCAAATTTTCACACGTGATGCACTTAATTTCCAAAGTCGTCGGTGAACTGGACGACAACGTCCACCCGATCGATGCACTCCTTGCCGCCTTTCCGGCTGGAACGGTGAGCGGGGCGCCGAAAGTGCGGGCGATGCAAATTTTGCAGGAACTCGAGCCGACAGCAAGGGGGCTGTATGCCGGAGCGATTGCCTATATCGGGTTTGATGGCAACATCGATTCGTGCATCGCCATCCGGACAGCGGTCGTGAAAGACGGCTATGCCTATGTGCAAGCCGGCGCCGGCATTGTCGCCGACTCCGTTCCGGAACTGGAGTGGAAAGAGACGCGCAATAAGGCGAGCGCCTTGATGAATGCGATTGAACAAGCGGAACGACTATTTGCGAAAGGGGAGAGGGCCGTATGTTGAAGCAGCTGCTTGTAAAATGTGCGGAAGGGAAAGCGTTGACGGAAGACGAAGCGTATGCGGCGATGAATATCATCATGTCCGGCGAGGCGACGGACAGTCAAATCGCAAGTCTGTTGTCCATGCTCCGCCTGCGCGGAGAGACAGTCGATGAGCTCGTCGGATTTGTGCGGGCGATGCGCGACCGGATGACTGCCATTGAGGCTAGTGATGATGTTATCGATACGTGCGGCACGGGCGGCGATGGGGCGGCGACATTCAACGTTTCCACCGCCGCGGCGATCGTCATTTCATCGCTTGGCGTCAAAGTCGCCAAGCACGGCAACCGCGCTGTTTCGTCAAAAAGCGGCAGCGCTGATGTGCTCGAGCGGCTCGGCATCGACATTCAAACGTCGCCGTCGGCCGCCAAACAGGCGTTGGAAACGAAAGGGCTGGCGTTTTTGTTCGCCCCGCTCTATCACGCGGCGATGAAACACGCCGCCGGGCCGCGGAAGGAAATCGGTTTCCGCACCGTTTTCAACTTGATCGGCCCGCTCGCCAATCCGGCGCGCTGCAAGCGGCAAGTCGTCGGCGTCTATTCGACCTGCTACGCTGAGAAATTGGCGGAGGCGATGCGCCGCCTCGGCTCGGAACATGTGTTGTTTGTCACCGGGCGCGATGGGCTTGATGAATGCAGCATCGCTGCAGAAACGGATGTCGTGGAGTTGAAAGACGGTGCGATCCGCCGCTTTGTCATCGCACCAGAAGACGCCGGCTTGCCGCGCGGCGAGCTTGCCGATGTGCAAGTGCGCGATCCGGAAGAGAGCGCCGCGCTTCTTGAGGCGGTGATGGCGGGAATAGCGCCGGAGAGCGCCATCAATATCGTTGCGCTGAACGCCGGCGCCGCCCTGTATGCCGCCGGCAAAGCCGAAACGATTGCCGAAGGAGTGGCGATGGCGAAAGAGGCCATTTTGTCCAAAACCGCATACGAACAACTGCAACGCCTGCGGGCGAAGGAAGTGGTTCATGATGCTTGAGCAAATTTTAGCAGCCAAACGGGAAGAAGTGGAAACGTTGACGCTGCCGGCGCCATTGCCAGAGCGAAAGCGCCGGCCATTTGCGGCGGCGCTCCGTCGGCCGCGGCGGATGCTTGGCTTGATCGCTGAGGTGAAAAAAGCGTCGCCGTCAAAAGGCATCATTCGCCCGGATTTTGACCCGGTGGCCATCGCGAAAGCATATGAGCGCGCCGGTGCCGACGCGATCAGCGTGCTGACGGATGAACGGTATTTCCAAGGGCATCGCCGCTATTTGCGAGCGGTGAAAGAAGCGGTTAACGTTCCCGTGCTGCGCAAAGATTTCATCATCGATCGGCGGCAAGTCGAGGAAAGCGTCCGACTCGGGGCGGATGCGATTTTATTGATCGGCGAGGCGCTCCCGCCGGAAACGCTCGAGGAGCTCTATCATGAAGCGTACAGCTTGGGGCTCGAATGTTTGGTCGAGGTGCATGCGAAAGAGACGCTCGAGCGGATTTTCGATCGGTTTACGCCGGAGATCGTCGGCATCAACAACCGCGACTTGCATACCTTTGTGACAACACTTGAGGCGACCAAAACGCTCGCTCCGCTCATCCCGCCATCGTGCGTCATCGTCAGCGAAAGCGGGATCGGTTCCTTCAATGATGTGAAGACGGTCAAATCGTACGGAGCGCAGGCCATGCTCGTCGGCGAGTCGCTCATGCGCCAAGATGATGTGGAGCGAGCGGTCTACCGGCTGTTTGGGGAGGAAGATGGGGATGATTCGAATTAAATATTGCGGCAACCGTTCGGCTGAAGACGTGCAGGCCGCTATCGCGAGCGGGGCTGATTACCTCGGCTTTATTTTCGCCGAAAGCAGGCGGAACGTCTCTCCGAGTGAAGTGCAACAATGGCTTGAGCCCCATAAGCTTGGCGCAAAGCAACTTGTCGGCGTCTTTGTCAACGCCCCTGTTAGGCGGATCGCCGCTGTCGCCGCCGAGCTGCCGCTTCATGTCATCCAATGCCACGGCCGTGAAACGCCGGCGGAGCTGGCGGCGGTGAAAGAGGCGGTGCCGCTTTCCGTCTGGAAGGCGATCCACCATGGCGACGGTGCGCTTGCGGCGATGAGGCAGTACGCTGGCATTGCCGATGGCTACGTCGTTGACAGCCGCGCCGCCGGCGCCTGGGGGGGGACGGGCGTCGCTTTTGATTGGGAGGCGGTGCCGCACTATTTGGAAGAGGCGGCCCGCCAAGGCGTGCCGTGCTTCATCGCCGGCGGCATCACTCCGGACAATATCGAGCGGCTGCTTGTCTACCGCCCGGATGGCATCGATATCAGCAGCGGCATTGAAACGGACGGACGCAAAGATCCAACGAAGATGAAACAAATCGAAGAAAAAATAAAACATCACGGGTGTCGATGATCCGTTATGTACGAAAAAACACAGAATGATATGGCTGAACACAATTTTCTGCCTCTTCCCTCGAACAAGAACGCCGGCGGGCGAATGACATTTGCCCGCAAAGCGTTCATTGTTCGAGGAGGGCATGCGGCAGCATGAGCGAGCCGCTTGCCGACTACGGCAGAAAAGCTCGGACTAGAGCCTTCTCAACAGACTTTTTATTGGTTCATCAACACACCTGATAAAAAAAATAACAAAGCGAAGGGCCAAAAGACGGCGCTGACGCTCGGACGGTTAACAAACACAGGCACTTTGAAGAAATGCGGCTCTTCGTCTTTCAACTTTTATGAAGGAGAAGGTGGGGTTAGATGATGGAACGCGTTCCGAATGAATACGGCCGGTTTGGCGATTTCGGCGGCAAGTTTGTCCCTGAGACGCTCATGCTTCCGCTTGAGGAAATCGAAGCGGAGCTTGACAAAGCGCTTGCCGATGAATCGTTCAAACAAGAATACATCCGCATTTTGCAGCATTACTCCGGTCGCCCGACCCCGCTCACGTTCGCGCCAAATTTGACACGGCAAGTCGGCGGCGCGAAAATGTATTTAAAGCGCGAAGATTTAAACCATACGGGCGCCCATAAAATCAACAACGCGATCGGCCAGGCGCTTTTGGCAAAACGGATGGGCAAGAAAAAGCTGATCGCTGAAACCGGAGCCGGCCAGCACGGCGTCGCCGCGGCGACGGTGGCCGCCCATTTCGGCATGGATTGCATCGTTTTTATGGGCGAAGAAGACATCAAGCGGCAGGAGCTGAACGTGTTTCGCATGAAGCTGTTGGGCGCCGAAGTCGTGCCGGTGTCAAGCGGCAACCGAACGTTGAAAGATGCGACGAACGAAGCAATTCGCTATTGGGTCGCCCACTGCGACGACCATTTTTACATGATCGGCTCGGTCGTCGGTCCGCATCCGTACCCGAAAATGGTGCGCGAGTTTCAGCGCGTGATTGGCGATGAAGCGAAAGAACAGTTTCTCGCCCGTGAAGGGAAGCTGCCGGATGTCATCGTTGCCTGCGTCGGCGGCGGCAGCAACGCCATCGGCATGTTTTACCCGTTTTTGCAAGATGACGTCCGCCTCGTCGGCGTCGAGGCGGCCGGCAAAGGGATCGACACTCCGCACCATGCGGCGACCATCACAAAAGGGACGAAAGGGGTCATACACGGGGCGATGACCTACCTGTTGCAAGACGAGTACGGACAAATTCTCGAACCGTATTCGATCTCAGCCGGCCTTGATTACCCCGGCGTCGGCCCGGAACATGCGTATTTGGCGAGCATTGGCCGCGTCCGCTACGAAAGCGCGACCGATGCCGAGGCCGTCGCTGCGTTTCAATTGTTGGCGCAAACGGAAGGCATCATTCCGGCCATCGAGTCGGCCCATGCGGTGGCGAAAGCCGTCGAGCTCGCCCGCGAGATGCCGCCGGATGAAACGGTGCTCATTTGCCTGTCCGGCCGCGGAGATAAAGATGTGCAAACGATGATGCGCCATCTTGGTGCGAGGGAAGGTGAAGACATTGCCACTGTCCGTTAATCCGCCGCTATTTATCCCGTTTATCGTTGCCGGTGATCCGGCTCCCGATGTGACGATCGATCTCGCCTTGGCGCTTGAGGAGGCCGGCGCTGACATATTGGAGCTTGGCGTGCCGTACTCCGACCCGCTCGCTGACGGACCGACGATTCAACGCGCCGCCGCAAGGGCGCTTGACGGGGGCATGACGCTGCCGAAAGCCATTCAGCTTATTGGCGAGATGCGAAAAAAAGGGGTAAACATTCCGATTATTCTCTTTACGTATTACAATCCTGTGTTACAATTAGGAGAAGAATCCTTTTTTGCTTTAGCGCGGGAAAATGGCGCCGACGGCGTGCTCATTCCCGATTTGCCGTTTGAGGAAAGCGGTCCGCTCCGCGAACTTGGCGAACGGTTTGGTCTCCCGCTCATTTCGCTTGTTGCGCCGACGTCGAAGCAGCGGATCGAGCGGATCGCTTCGGCGGCGCAAGGGTTTTTGTATTGCGTCTCCTCGCTAGGCGTTACAGGCGTGCGTGAGACGCTGCCGGAGACGCTCGGCGATTTCCTCCGCGAAGTGAAGCGGCATAGCCGCGTCCCGGTCGCCGTCGGCTTTGGCATTTCGGCGCCGGAGCAAGTCGCGATGTTGAAAGAGGTGTGCGACGGCGTTGTCGTCGGCAGCGCGCTCGTGCAAAAAGTCGAGCAGCTGGCTCCGAGGTTGCAGGCGCCGGACGAAAGGGAAGCGGCCGTCGCCGAGTTTGCTGCCTACGCCCGTTCGCTTGCCGCGCCGCTTCGAGAAGCCTATTCTTCGCGCTAAAAGTTCCGAATTGAAGGAGTTGGCGACAATCATGCAAGTAAAGGAATCGCTCCGGGGTCTTTCTCCGTACCAGCCGGGAAAATCGATCGAAGAAGTCAAACGGCAATATGGCTTGCCTGAGATTATTAAACTTGCTTCTAACGAGAATCCGTACGGTTCGTCGCCATCGGCAAAAGCGGCCATCGCCGCTGAGCTTGACCGCCTCGCCGTCTATCCGGACGCTGCGCCCGCACGTTGCGCGAAAAGGTGGCGAAGCATCTTGGCGTCAAGGAAACACAGCTTCTGTTTGGCAACGGTTCGGATGAGGTGGTGCAAATTCTTTGCCGCGCCTTTTTAGAGCCGGGGGCGAATACAGTGATGGCGGCGCCGACATTCCCGCAATACCGGCACAATGCCATCATCGAGCGGGCCGAGGTGCGCGAAGTGCCGCTTGTTGATGGGCGTCATGATTTGGAGGCGATGCTTGCTGTGATCGATGAAAACACGCGCATCGTCTGGATTTGCAATCCGAACAACCCGACGGGCACGTATGTGAATGACACCGAGCTGCGCGCCTTTTTGGATCGCGTGCCGCGTCATGTGCTTGTCGTCGTGGACGAAGCGTACTACGAATATGCGACGGCGCCCGACTACCCGCAAACGGTGCCGCTTTTAAACGAGTACGAGCAGCTTGTCGTCATGCGCACGTTCTCGAAAGCATACGGGCTCGCTGCGCTCCGCGTCGGCTACGGCGTGGCGAGTGAGACGCTCATCCGCGCCGTCGAGCCGGCGCGCGAGCCGTTTAACACGTCGACCATCGCCCAAGCGGCCGCGGCGGCCGCACTTGACGATCAAGCGTTCATCCGCGCCTGCGTCGAACGAAATCGCGCCGAGCTTGAGCGGTATTATCGCTTTTGCGAGGAGAACGGCCTGAAGTATTACCCGTCGCAGACAAACTTTTTGTTCATTGATTTCGGGTTGGATGGCGACGAAGTGTTCCGCTATTTGCTGGAGCGCGGCGTCATTGTCCGCTCGGGCCAAGCGCTTGGGCTGCCGACCGGCGTGCGTGTGACGGTTGGCACGAAAGAGCAAAACGACCGGGTGTTGGAACTCGTTTCGCAACTGCTTCGGGAAAAACAGCTCGCCTGACCGTTCAGCGGCGGGATGGATAGAAAAGATCGGCCCGTTGCTTTTCAAAAGCAGCGGGCGCACGTTTACATAAAGTAGGTGGGACGATTGGAAGGAAAAGTGTTCATTGTCGGCCTCGGCTTGATCGGCGGATCGATTGCATTGGCGATTAAAAAAGCGCATCCGGAGGCGATGATCATCGGCTACGACGTCAATGAGCGGCAGCTCGGCTTGGCGCGTTCGCTCAAGGTGATCGACGAAGCCGCCCGTTCGCCCGAAGACGGATACGGACAGGCGGATTTGATCGTTCTGGCCGTTCCGGTCATGCAGACGGAGGCGCTGCTTTCATCGATGCCGCTCGAGCGGTTGAAGCGCGGCGTGATCGTGACCGATGTCGGCAGCACGAAGCAGCGCATCGTCCAAGGCGCCCGCCGCCTGTTGGATCATGGCGTAGCGTTCATCGGCGGCCATCCGATGGCCGGGTCGCATAAAAGCGGTGTGGCGGCGGCAAGGCTCATCTGTTTGAAAACGCCTTTTACATTTTGACGCCGACGGACGATGTGCCGCCGCAGCAAGTCGAGGCGTTGAAACAGTGGCTTGCGGGAACGAAAGCGCAGTTTGTCATCTTAACGCCCAAAGAGCATGACCGCATCACTGGCGTAATCAGCCATTTTCCGCATTTGATTGCGGCGAGCCTCGTTCATCAGGCGCGCGAATACGAGTGCGAAAACGCCCTCGTCAGCCGGCTGGCGGCCGGCGGCTTCCGCGACATCACCCGCATCGCGTCGAGCAATCCGGAAATGTGGCGCGATATTTTTATCCATAACAAGCATGAACTGCTTGCGCTCTTTGACCGCTGGATCGCCGAAATGGAGCGGCTGCGTTCGTTTGTCGAAGAAGAAAACAGCATCGCGATTTACCATTACTTTTTGGAGGCGAAACAGTTTCGCGACGGGCTGCCGTCGAGAACGAAAGGAGCGATTCCGTCGTTTTACGATTTGTATGTCGACGTGCCGGATTATCCGGGCGTCATCTCCGAAGTGACCGGCTATTTGGCCGAAGAAAACATCAGCATCACGAACATCCGCATCATTGAGACGCGCGAAGAAATTTACGGCGTGCTCCGCCTCAGCTTCCAAAGCGAAGACGATCGGGCGCGGGCGAAAGCGTGCCTCGCCAAACATACGAACTATGCCACCTATGAAGGGTAGCAAGGAAAAACAATGGAGGGATTTTGCATGCAGTTGCCAACCAACGTGTCGTCGCTCCGAGGAATGATCGAAGTCCCTGGCGACAAATCGATTTCCCATCGCGCCGTCATGCTCGGGGCGCTTGCTTCTGGACGGACGGTGATTGACCATTTTTTGCCTGGGGCGGACTGTTTAAGCACGATCGACTGTTTCCGGAAACTCGGCGTTGACATTCGCCAGGACGGGACGACAGTCGTTGTCGAAGGAGCCGGCCCCGGCGGGCTGCGCGAGCCGGCTGCGGTGCTTGATGTCGGCAACTCGGGAACGACGGCGCGCCTGCTTTTGGGCATTTTGGCCGGCCAGCCGTTTCACGCCTGCCTTGTCGGCGATGAATCGATCGCCAAGCGACCGATGGGGCGGGTGACGAAACCGCTTCGCGAAATGGGAGCGCGTATTGACGGGCGTGAGGGCGGCAATTATACGCCGCTTTCCATCCGCGGCGGCGCGCTTCGCCCGCTTTGCTACACTTCGCCGGTGGCGAGCGCGCAAGTAAAATCGGCCATTTTGCTCGCCGGCTTATTCGCTGACGGCGTGACGTCTGTTGCTGAGCCGCACCGCTCGCGCGACCATACCGAGCGGATGGTTCGGTTGTTTGGCGGTGAAGTGAATGTGGATGGCTTGACCGTCTCGGTGGCCGGTCCGCAACGCTTGCGCGGGACGCACATTTACGTTCCCGGCGATATTTCGTCAGCCGCCTTTTTCCTTGTCGCCGGCGCCATTGTGCCGAACAGCGAAATTACGCTGAAAAACGTCGGCTTAAATCCAACGCGGACCGGCATCATCGATGTGCTTACACAAATGGGGGCGGATATTGCGATTGACAACGTCCGCAACGAGGAAACCGAGCCGGTCGGTGATATTACGGTCCGCACGTCGACGCTTCGGGCGGTCGAAATCGGCGGGGATCTGATTCCAAGATTGATCGACGAAATTCCGATCATTGCCTTGCTCGCGACGCAGGCGGAAGGAACGACCGTCATCAAAGACGCGAGCGAACTGAAGGTGAAAGAGACGAATCGGATCCATACGGTCGTCACCGAGTTGAAAAAACTCGGCGCTGACATCGAAGCAACCGACGACGGCATGATGATCCGCGGCAAAACGCCGCTTTATGCCGACGGGATTGTTGTCGACAGCCATGGCGACCACCGCATCGGCATGATGCTCGCCGTTGCTGCCTGCATCGCCAAAGGGACGGTCCGCCTCGAGCGTTCGGAAGCGGTCGCCGTTTCCTATCCGGCGTTTTTTGCCGACCTCCGTTCGCTGCTGTAAAAGGCCTCCCGCCCCAAGCGGGCGGGCGGTCATATTTTGCGTTGTTCGTTCATATATTGTCAGTGAGAGGAAGGGCTCCGTATTTTTTGAAAGCGGATACATTTCCTGTTTCTGGATGAAAAAACGACGCACCTTCCAGACGGCGAGCGGTTTGGTTGCGGAAACGGCCATGATCGATTATCATCATTCATGTTCCCATTGTAACAGTACATAACGATTTGAATGGCAAAGGCGGATGGCCGCCTGCCGCAAGAGAGGGCTGACGAAACGATGACACGCGTCGAACAAATCATTCGCTTAGTGGAAAACGGAAACGTCGACCAAGCGTTGGCGCTCGTGCCGAAAGTGAAAAAATATGGAAGTGATGAAGAAAAATACGCGCTTGCCGACTGCTTGTACGGATGGGGAATGCCGGAAGAGGCGAAGGAGCTGCTTGAGGAGCTGGCTGCCCGCTATCCGGATGACGGCGACATTCGCCTGTTTTTGGCGGAAGTGTATACGGAGCTTGAAGCCGAAGAGGAAGCGCTCGCCATTTTGTCGGAGATCGACGAAGACGATCCGCAGTTTGTCCGCGCGTGCCTTCTTGCCGCCGATTTGTACGAAATGCAAGGGCTGGCGGAAGTGAGCGAGCGGAAGCTGCGTCAAGCGTACGAGAAAGCTCCAGATGAGCCGATCGTGCAGTTTGCGTTGGCTGAGTTGTATTTTTCGCACGGGGAATACTCAAAAAGCGTGCCGCTTTATGAACAGGTGCGGAAGACGAATAAGGAGATGGCCGGCGTCTTGATCACTGAGCGGATCGCTGAGGCGCTCAGCCGTTCCGGGGAATTCGAGGCGGCGCTTCCGTATTATGAGGAGGCGCTCAATGAAAAAATGGACAGCCGGACGCTGTTCGCCTACGGATTCACCGCGTTGCAGGCCGGCTATACACAAACGGCCATCGATAAGCTCAGCGCTTTAAAAGAGCTCGATCCGGACTACACTCCGCTTTACCTTTATTTGGCGAAAGCGTATGAACAAGAAGGACGGCTCGTGCAAAGCTATGAGACGGCGCTTGAGGGCATCGGCGTCGACGAATGGAACAAAGAGCTCCGCCTTTACGCAGGCAAGCTGGCGCTCAAGCTGAACAAGCCGGAGGAGGCAGAGGAACATTTGAAAAAAGCGCTTGAGATCGATGGCGGGTACATCGAGGCGCTCACGGTTTTATCGGCGCTTTGGCTAAATGAACAGCGCTATGAGGATGTCGTAGCGCTTCTTGAGCAGGCGATGGCCGATGGCGAGTACGATCCGCAGTTTGAATGGGACCTTGGGCGCGCCAAACATCGGCTTGAGATGTACGACGATGCATTAAATCATTACGGCGAGGCATATAATTTCTTTAAGCACAATGTCGAGTTCCTCGAAGAGTACGGATATTTTCTCATCGAGGAAGGAAATCGGGCGGCGGCGAAAGAAATATTTCAACAGATCGTCCGTCTCGACCCAACCCATACGGAGGCGGCGGAGATGCTGCTTGAGCTCGAAGAGTAGGGGAGAAGCGGTGGCCCAACCTCTTTCTTGGAAACCGATCGAGGGGGAAGCGCACAATGACGCACGTATCCGTCAATGAGAAAAAAGAGTTTATCCGTTGGTTTTTAAGCCACTATCAGTTGAAGCGGCGCGAGTGTGTCTGGATTTTAAACTATTTGATGAGCCATGACCAGCTCATGCAAAAGGTGCATTTTGTCGAGAATGCCCAATATTGCCCGCGCGGCATCATTATGTCGACTCACTGCGTCGACGATGTGCCGTTCCGTTTTTACAAAGGCAATGTGATGACAACCGATGCAGAGAAATCGTTCCATGACATCCGTTTAAACCGCGACGAAGATATTTACATTCAACTGAATTTCCGCGCTTCTTTTCACTCGCCGCAATATGTCGCTGTGCTTGAGGAAAACCCGTATGCGCCGAAGCAGGCGCAAGTGAGCGAAAACGACCAGCGCCTCGCCGAGCAGTTTTTGGAACGCTCCATTTACGAATTCCGGCGCGGGCGGCTCATGAAGCTGATCGATGAGGCGCTTGACCGCCATGATGAAGAGGCGTTCCGCCGCCTGACCGATGAATTAAACAAATTGTAAAAACCTTGCCGCCGGCAAGGTTTTTCTTTTGCCGAAAAATATGGTATGGTGATGAAGGGAAGAAACTTTAAGGAAAAGGAGAGTACGAATGAAGTGGACAGGCGAGGACGTCGCCCTCTATGAACGAGAGCGCGACTACATCGACACGGCGCTCCTTCCGCTTTTGCCGGTGGCTTTCGGCCAAGGAGCGAAGCGGCTCGCTTCCGGCGGGGAGCTTGTCGGGCTCATCGCGGCCGAGGTCGAGCGGCAGCTGAAGGGCCGGTTGTTTTTGATGCCGTCGTTTGTGTATTTTGCCGATGAGCCGCGGGCGCTGCTTACCGAAAGGCTGGCGGATTGGACCAACCGGCTTAGGCGGGAAGGAATGAAGCATCTGTTTTATGTGACGTGCGACCGTGCGTGGCAAGAGGGCGAAGAAGCTGACCGCGTTTGGTTCATTCCGGTTGTTCCGCTCGAGAGCATGGGTGAATCGTACAAGCACGAGCTTGTCAGAGAGCAGACCGCCGAGCTGCTCCGCTTTCTCATCGGTCGATGGGCGCAAGAGTAGATGCGGCAAAGTCCGACGTTTTGCCGCCTGCGATATTGACCTTGTCCAGCAATTGAGCTATCATTAGAATGTCCTAGTTTTCCGTATGTGTTATACATACAATCGTCCGGTGCGGACTTGACTTTGCATAGAGGGGGGAAGACGATGAGCGACAACAAACATCGTGTAACGAGACGTCAATTTTTAAACTACACGCTGACCGGGGTCGGCGGCTTTATGGCAGCAGGGATGCTCATGCCGATGCTCCGTTTTGCTTTCGATCCGATCTTGAAGGATGAAGCAGGGACGGAGATGGTCGCGGTAGCAGACGTCAAAGAGATTACGACCGAACCGAAGCGCTTCGACTTTAAAGTGAAGGTGAAAGACGCTTGGTACGAGTCGGAAGAGCCAAAATCAGCATGGGTGTATAAAACGGACAAAGGGGAGATCATCGCCCTTTCGCCGATCTGCAAACACCTTGGCTGTACGGTCGACTGGAACACGGACAAAGAGCATCCGAACCAGTTTTTCTGCCCATGCCACTATGGGCGCTATGAGAAGGACGGCACGAACGTTCCGGGGACGCCGCCGCAAGCTCCGCTTGACCGTTACGAGTACAAAGTGAAAGACGGCAAGCTGTATTTAGGCAAGGCGAAACCAAGAAAGGAGGCGTAATGCGTGTTAAACAAGCTGTATGACTGGGTCGATGAACGCTTAGATATTACGCCTTTATGGCGGGATATCGCCGATCACGAAGTTCCGGAGCACGTCAACCCCGCCCATCACTTTTCCGCCTTTGTCTATTGTTTCGGCGGGCTGACGTTTTTTGTCACGGTCATTCAAATTTTGTCGGGCATGTTTTTGACGATGTACTACGTCCCGGATATTAAAAACGCGTGGGAATCGGTGTATTACTTGCAAAACGAAGTGGCGTTCGGCCAAATTGTGCGCGGCATGCACACTGGGGGGCGAGCCTTGTCATCGTCATGATGTTTTTACATACGCTGCGCGTCTTTTTCCAAGGGGCTTATAAAAAGCCGCGCGAAATGAACTGGATCGTCGGCGTATTGATCTTTATGGTGATGATGGGTCTTGGCTTCACCGGCTACTTGTTGCCGTGGGATATGAAAGCGCTGTTTGCGACGAAAGTTGGTTTGCAAATCGCGGAAGCGACGCCACTCATTGGCCCGGCCATTAAGACGCTGTTAGCTGGGGACCCAGAAATTGTCGGCGCGCAAACGTTGACGCGCTTCTTTGCCATTCACGTCTTCTTCTTGCCGGCCGCTTTACTCGGCTTAATGGCAGCGCACTTTTTAATGATTCGCAGACAAGGCATTTCCGGTCCGCTATGATCGGTCGGCCCGCGTTTAGAGGTGATAGAAAAAAGGAGGGAACCACGCAATGCATCGCGGAAAAGGAATGAAATTCGTCGGCGATTCCCGTGTTCCCGCGGTGAGAAAACCGAATATTCCAAAGGACTATTCGGAATATCCCGGGAAAACGGAAGTGTTTTGGCCGAACTTCCTGCTTAAGGAATGGTTGGTCGGATCGGTCTTTCTCGTCGGTTTCTTATGCTTGACGGTCGCCCATCCGTCGCCGCTTGAGCGGATCGCCGACCCGACGGACACGACGTACGTGCCGCTGCCTGACTGGTATTTCTTGTTCTTATACCAATTGCTCAAATATTCGTATGCGTCTGGTCCGTATACGGTCGTCGGCGCGATCATCATCCCAGGGTTGGCGTTCGGCGCGCTCTTGTTGGCGCCGTTTTTGGACCGCGGCCCAGAGCGCCGTCCTTGGAAGCGTCCGGTCGCGACCGGGATGATGCTGTTGGCGCTTGCGGCGATGATTTATTTGACATGGGAAGCGGTCGTCACACACGACTGGAAAAAAGCGGCTGAACAAGGGAAAATTCGGGCGGAAGTGAAAATTGACACGAACGCGGAAGGCTATAAAATCGCTCAAGCGAACACATGTACATCGTGCCACGGACAAAACTTGTCCGGCGGCGCTGGTCCGTCGCTCATCGGCACCGGCTTGAAGCCGGAAGAAATCGCGAAGATTGCCAAGGAAGGGAAAGGCAACATGCCGGCTGGCGTCTTTAAAGGAACGGATGAAGAGCTGAAAAAGCTGTCCGAATTTATTGCCGGACTGAAAGCGGAATAATCGTTTCGACACGAAAAAGCTGACTCGCGTTAGTCAGCTTTTTTCGTGCCAACATGAAACCGAGGCGAGGTGCAGATGATGGCATGGCTTTATGCGCTGTTGGCTTCCCGGCCGGTTGTTTGGCTGCTCTTGTTCGTCAACGCGGCCGGCACCATCTATGGATATTATTGGTATCGTTATCAACTTGCCGATACGCCGCCCGTCTTTTTGCCGTTTGTTCCTGACAGTCCGACGGCGAGCCTTTTTTTTTCTTGTCGTCCTTGTGGCATGGCTTTTCGGCAGGTCGGCGCCGCTTTTTGAAGCGTTGGCTTTGGTGACGCTTGTGAAGTATGGAATTTGGGCGGTCGTGATGAATGTGCTCGTTTGGCGCGTTACCGGCACGCTGGATTGGGCCGGCTGGATGCTCATCGTTTCGCACGGGGCGATGGCGATCGAAGGAATGCTGTACGCCCGGTTTTATCGATTCCGCTTCCTTCACCTTATGCTGGCGGCCGTGTGGACGCTGCATAACGATATCATCGACTACGTTTTTGGCATGATGCCGCGCTATAGTGTGCTGGCTGACTACGCCAACGAAATCGGCTATTTTACGTTTTGGTTGAGCATCGCATCGATTGCCGCTGCGTATCAGCTTGGCGTCCGCCTCCGGCGCCAGCCGCTTCTGCCGGGCGGCATGTCTTTCCGGCAGGCATCAGAGTAGAGCGTGGAACACAAGGAGGAACGTTGGGCGGCAGCTTTCTATATAGATGCAACGAAGGAGTTTCACATATCCTTGACGGAAAAGCGGTTTGTCCATTTTCGACTGTCGAAGGCAAGCCACAGGCTTGCCTCCGTCACGCCTTGGCGTGACGGAAGACCGAACAACCGCCTGCCCCCCCCTAGACCCATATATGGGTCTGGAAGCGGCGTTGTTCGGTCCCCCGACAGTCGATCAAATACTCGGTAAAAGGTGCAAATGGCAAAGCTTCGAATTGCATCTATATAGCAGTTGCCTGGTCTACTCTTGTCCACTCCTTCATACATTGTACTAGTGGATGAGGGAGGGACGATGATGAAGCGAATCGGGCTAGCCATGTTGTTGTCGCTCGCCTTTTTATGGCCAGCGCCCATTGGCGCGGCTGGACAAACAAACGGTTGGGAGCAGTTGGACGATATTTCCGACGAGGCGCTGCAATTGGCGAAAAACGGTCGTTTTGCCGAAGCAAAAGAAGTGCTCCGCTATTTTTCCGAGCGGTTTTTCGCCCTTGGGGCAAAAGAACGGTTGAAATCGGCCGATGAATTGCGGGCGGTGACCGTGACGCACGAGCAGGCAGTCAAGGCGATGACGGCGCCGATCTCCGCGGAAGACAAAGTGGCGGCGATCACCCAGTTTCGCCTTGTTGTTGACGCCATCCATTCGACATACCAGCCGCTTTGGACGGAGATGGAGCCGGCTGTCATGGAGGCGTTTGCCGCGGTCGAAAAGGCGGCACAACAAGGCGAGCAGAAAGCGTATGCCGCTGCCCTCCGCCAGTTGCTTGACCGCTATACATTGATCGAGCCGAGTGTGAAAATCGACGTGCCGCCGGATATCGCGACAAAGGTCGATGATGATCTTGAGGCGTTGCAGGCCGCCGCGTTTTGGCAACGCGGCGAAGACGAGCAGCGCGAGCAACTCGCCGATGCGCGTCAAGATCTTGAAGCGCTGTTTGCCGGGGTGAAAAAGGACGAAGCTGATCCGTCGCTGATTTGGGTGATGATTTCCACTGGCGGAGTGATCGTGTTGACGCTGACGTACGTTGGCTGGCGGAAGTACAAAGGAGAAAAGGAAGAGAAGCGGGCGCGGCAGCCGGAAGACTAAGCACCGGCGCTTTTTGCGAGGGGGAAACGTTTCCCCCTCTTTTTTGTTTTCCCGTCGCTTTGTGCAAGCACCGCCCCGGCACTTTCAAGCGGCGCTTGCCGGGCTTGTCCCGGTTGGGCTTTCGCGCCAGCGGCTTTTCATGGTTCCAGCGGCCGCTTTTGTTCATCGAGCGTAAACCCTTCGCCGAGCACATCATGCACATCGGTGACGGCGACGAACGCATGCGGATCAACGGATATAATGACACTTTTTAAGCGCGGCAGTTCGTTTTTGGCGACGACGCAATACAAGACGTCGCGGTCGCGCTTCGTATACGAGCCGCGCCCTTTGAGCACAGTGACGCCGCGCTCCATCTCTGTCAAGATCCGGTTGGCGATCTCTTCGCTTTTTTCTGAGATGATGGTCGCCCCTTTTGCCGCATAGCCGCCTTCCTGCAGAAAATCAATGACCCGGGCGGCGATAAAGACGGCGACCAACGTATACATCGCCTCGCGGTATGACAGGTAAAGAAGAAGCGACAACGTGATGACGGTGGCGTCAAAGGCAAACATCGTTTTGCCCATGCTGATGCCTTTATATTTATGGACGAGGCGGGCGATAATATCGACGCCTCCGGTTGTGCCGCCGTAGCGGAAAATAATGCCGAGGCCGACGCCGATAAAGACGCCGGCAAACAAGGCGGCGAGCGTCATGTCATGTCGAAGCGGCATATGAATCATGTAGCGTTGAAAGATGGACAAAAAGACGGAAACGGCGACCGTGCCGATGACGGTATAGAGAAACGTCTGGCGGCCGAGCAGCTTCCAGCCGATGAAAAAGAGCGGAATGTTGAGCGCCAAGTTGGTGATCGCTGGATCCAGTCCGAACAAAAAATAAAGAAGAAGCGTAATGCCGGTAAACCCGCCTTCCGCCAAATTGTTTTGCATGTTGAAATGAACGAGCCCGAAGGCGAAAATGGCGGCGCCAAGCAAAATAAACAGGCAGTTTTTGATCTTTAGTCCAAAAATCATACCGTCCCTCCGTCCGCAAAAATAGTCGGCGCCCTTAATTATAGAGGAACTTGTCCATATAGGCAATGACGAGCGAAAACGGACGGAATTGACAGCGGGCGAAAACATTTGTCAAATGCGCCGCTTTTCGCTAACATGAAAACAGGCGAGGTGACAAGCCATGCAGGAGAAAACGATGAAACAAATGCAACAGGAAGTGGATGACTATATCAGTCAATTCAAAGAAGGCTATTTCAGCCCGCTCGCCATGCTGGCGCGGCTGACGGAAGAGCTCGGCGAGCTGGCGCGCGAGGTGAACCATTACTACGGGGAAAAACCGAAAAAGGCGACCGAACAAGAAAAAACGGTGAAGAAGAGCTGGGCGATTTGCTGTTTGTGCTCATTTGCTTCGCCAATTCGCTCGGCATTGATTTGCAGGCGGCGCACGACCGGGTGATGGACAAGTTTCGCACCCGCGACCGCGACCGCTGGACGCGGAAGGAGGAAGGATCATGACGATTCGCATTGTCATCGCGGGGCCGCGCGGCCGCATGGGCCGAGAAGCGGTTGCGCTCGTGCAGCAAACCGATCACTTTGAACTGGCTGCGGTCATCGACCGCCGTTACGATGGACAAAATTTAGCGGAGATCGACGGATTTTCCGGCGTCAACGCCCCGATTTACACCGATGCGGCCCGCTGTTTTGCCGAGGTGAAGCCGGATGTATTGATCGATTTGACAACGCCGGAAGCCGGAAAGCGGCACACCGAGCTGGCGCTGCGTTACGGCGTTCGTCCGGTCGTCGGCACGACTGGATTTACGCCGGAAGATATCGAGCGGCTCACCAAGCTGGCGGAAGAGAAAGAAATCGGCGCCATCATTGCGCCGAACTTTGCCGTCGGAGCGGTGTTGATGATGAAATTCGCCCGCATGGCGGCCAAATATTTCACTGATGTGGAAATCATTGAATTGCACCATGATCAAAAGCTTGACGCACCGTCCGGAACGGCGTTGAAGACGGCGCAGCTCATTGCCGAAGTGCGACCGTCGAAAAAGCAAGGCCACCCGAACGAAAAGGAAACGCTTGCTGGCGCGCGCGGCGCGGAATATGACGGCATCCCGATCCACAGCGTCCGTCTGCCGGGCTTTGTCGCTCATCAAGAAGTGATTTTCGGCGGCAACGGCCAGACGTTGACGATCCGCCACGATTCGTTCGACCGCCGCTCGTTTATGTCCGGGGTGAAGCTGGCAGTGGAAACGGTGATGCATTTACATACGCTTGTCTATGGGCTGGAGCATATTTTGGAATAGTGTGCAAACTGCGCAAACGGGGGAGAATGGAATGAAAATCGCGTTAATTGCCCATGACCAAAAAAAGGAAGAGATGGTCGCATTTGCGACCGCCTATGCGCCTGTGCTTGCCAACCATGAATTGTACGCCACCGGCACGACCGGCTTGCGCATCCAGGAGGCGACCGGTCTTCCCGTTCATCGCTTCCAATCAGGGCCGTACGGAGGCGACCAAGAAATCGGGGCGATGATCGCCCGCAATGAAATGGATCTGGTCATTTTTTTCCGCGATCCGCTCACCGCCCAGCCGCATGAGCCGGACATCAGCGCATTGATGCGGCTTTGCGACGTCTATGCCGTGCCGTTGGCGACGAACATCGGCACGGCCGAGCTGCTCATCCGCGCGTTGGAGCGCGGCGATTTGGCATGGCGCAGCATTGTGCGCGGCCAAACAAAAGGCGGGGAGGAATCGAAAACAGAAAGGTGACAGCGATGAAGGAAACGTGTGACTTGTTGGCGTTCGGCGCCCATCCGGATGATGTCGAAATCGGCATGGGAGGGACGATCGCCAAATACGTACGCCGTGGGTACCGTATTGTCATTTGCGACTTGACGCAAGCCGAGCTGTCGTCCAACGGCACGGTCGACGAGCGGCAGAGAGAGGCGGCCGAGGCGGCCCGCCGGCTCGGTGTATCCGAGCGGTTCAATCTTGGGTTGCCTGACCGCGGCCTTTACGTCGAGGAAGAGGCGATCCGCCAGATCGCAGCGGTCATCCGCCGCTATCGGCCGCGCCTTGTATTCGCCCCCTATTGGAAGATCGACATCCGGATCACGGGCGATGCGCCCGCCTTGTCGAGGAAGCGGTCTTTTCCGCCGGCATCCGCCGCTATGGCGCCGGAGAGCTTGGCGATGCGCACCGCGTTCGGGCGGTGTATTATTATATGATCAATGCCTTTTGCCGCCCGCATTTTCTCATCGATATTAGCGAAACGATCAATGACAAGCTGGACAGCCTGCGCGCGTACGAAAGCCAGTTTCAAAAACGGCCTGGCTCGGTTGACACCCCGCTGACCAACGGCTACATCGAGATGATTGAAAGCCGCGAGCGCTGGTTCGGTCAACAAATCGGCGCGGCGTATGCGGAAGGGTTTTTGACGAAAACGCCGATTCATCTTTCCAATTTGTTTGAGGAGGAGCGATGAAGCTGAAAATCGGGATTGTTTGCTATCCGACGGTCGGGGGCTCCGGAGTGGTCGCCACTGAGCTTGGCAAGCTGCTGGCGGAGCGGGGGCATGAGATTCACTTTATCTCATCGAGCATGCCGTTTCGTTTGAATAAAGTGTACGGCAACATTTATTATCATGAAGTCAGTGTCAACCAATATTCCGTCTTTCAATACCCGCCGTACGATTTGGCATTGGCAAGCAAAATTGCTGAGGTGGCAAAGCGGGAACGGCTCGATGTGCTTCATGCCCATTACGCCGTTCCTCATGCCGTCTGTGCGGTGTTGGCGCGGCAAATGGTCGGCGAGCTGCCGATCATCACGACGCTGCACGGCACGGATATCACCGTGTTAGGCTATGACCCGTCGCTTTCCGATATGATCAAATTTGGCATCGAGCAGTCGGATATCGTTACGGCGGTGTCTGACGCCCTTGCCCGGCAGACGTATGAACTGCTCGATGTGCAAGCGACGATCCATACCGTCTACAATTTTGTCGATGAACGCGTCTACCGTCGTCGGGAAGCGGGCCATTTACGGCGCGAGTACGGCATTCGCGACGATGAACGAGTTGTGATCCATGTCTCGAATTTCCGGAAAGTGAAGCGTGTGCCTGATGTAGTGCGAGCGTTTGCCATCGTGCGCCGGCACGTGCCAGCCAAGCTCTTGCTTGTCGGCGACGGTCCGGAAATGACCGTCGTCTGCCGGCTTGTGAAAGAGCTTGGGCTGCAAGATGATGTCCGCTTTTTAGGAAAACAGGATAAACTCGAAGAGCTGTATTCGATCAGTGATGTGATGATGCTTTTGTCCGAAAAAGAAAGCTTCGGGCTCGTATTGCTTGAAGCGATGGCGTGCGGCGTTCCGTGCATCGGCACGGCCATCGGCGGGATTCCGGAAGTGATTGAGGATGGGAAAACCGGGTTTTTATGCCCGCTTGGCGATGTCAAAGAGGCAGCAAGACAGGCGATGGCGCTGTTGACAGACTGCCGGTTGCACGCTGAGATGGCAAGACAGGCGGTGCAAACGGTTGAGCGCAAGTTCCGCTCGGCCGACATCGTCGGCCAGTATGAACAGCTGTACGCTTCGCTTGCGGCAAGGAAGGTGAAACGATGAAACCGCCGTTTGAACAGGCGCTCGGCATTATCCGACAATTGAAGCGGCATGGCTATGAGGCGTATTTTGTCGGCGGCGCGGTGCGCGACTTGTTGATCGGGCGTCCAATTGGCGACGTCGATATTGCGACAAGCGCTCTGCCGGAAGAAGTGATGCGCTTGTTTCCGAAAACGATCGACGTCGGTTCGAAACACGGCACGGTCGTCGTCGTGCATGAAGGAACGGCGTACGAAGTGACGACATTCCGCACGGACGGCGATTATGAGGACCATCGCCGTCCGGAGTCGGTGACGTTCGTTCGTTCGCTTGAGGAAGACTTAAAGCGGCGCGATTTCACGATGAACGCCATCGCCATGGATGAACGCGGAACGATCATTGATCCGTTTGGCGGACAAGAGGCGATCGAGCGGCGGCTCATTTGCACGGTCGGGGCGGCGGACGAACGGTTTCGCGAAGATGCGCTCCGCATGATGCGGGCTGTTCGCTTCGTCAGCCAGCTCGGATTTGCGCTCTCTGAGGATACGAAGAGCGCGATTGTCCAAAACGCACCGCTTATGGCCCACATTTCTGTCGAACGGATGACCATGGAAATGGAAAAACTGCTCGCCGGTCCGTTCGTTGCCGAGGCGCTGCCGCTGTTGGCCGATACCGGGCTGTTCGCTTATTTGCCTGGGCTGGCCGCAAAAGTGCAGCTGCTGCGCTCGGCCGCCGCCTTTCGCTGGCCGTGGCTTACAAAGCGCGAAGAGCGCTGGGCGCTTCTTTGCCGCGCGCTTGATGTCAAAGACATCCGTCCGTTTTTGCGCGCCTGGAAGCTTCCCAACAAAGTAATCGATGAAGCTGGCGCCATTTTGGCGGCGCTCGATGATGTCCCTAGGCCGGAGGAGTGGACGAACGAACAGTTGTTTTCAGCCGGCCTCGAGCGGGCGCTATCGGTTGAAGCGGTGCGCGCCGCGCTTTGCGGCGCGCCGTCTGAACCGCATCATGAGGAGCTCCGCCGCCGCTTTGCGGCGCTGCCGATCAAAACGAAAGGGGAGCTTGCCGTCAACGGGAAAGACGTCATTCGCTGGGCTGGAAAACCGGCCGGTCCGTGGGTGAAAGAGACGCTGGATGCCATCTGGCGGGCGGTCGTCAGCAGCGAAGTCGAAAATGAGAAGGAGCGGATTTACGCATGGCTCATGGAGCGCAATCGGACACACGAAAAAAACTGTTAGAGTTGTTTGCCGAAGCGAACGGCGAGTTTTTGTCCGGGCAAAAAATCAGCGAACAGCTCGGCTGTTCGCGGGCGGCGGTATGGAAGCATATCGAGGAGCTGCGCAAAGAAGGATTTGAACTCGAAGCAGTGCGCCGCCTTGGCTACCGGATTATCAGCACGCCGGATAAAGTGACGGCCAACGAAATCCAGCTCGGCTTAAAAACGGAAAAACTTGGCCACACGATCCACTTTTTTGACGAAGTCGATTCGACGCAGCGCATTGCGGCAAGGCTCGCGTATGAAGGGGCGCCGGAAGGAACGCTCGTCGTCGCGGAAGAGCAAAAGGCCGGGCGCGGGCGTTTGGATCGGAAATGGTTTTCCCCAAAAGGGACGGGCATTTGGATGAGCCTCATTTTGCGGCCGGCCATCCCGCCGCAGCGGGCGCCGCAGCTGACGCTGCTTGCCGCGGTGGCCGTCAGCCAGGCGATTCAGGAAGTGACCGGGCTTGTCCCAGACATTAAATGGCCGAATGACATTTTGCTTGACGGCAGAAAGTGCGTCGGCATTTTAACAGAGCTGCAAGCCGACCCTGACCGCGTCCATTCGGTCATCATCGGCATCGGCATCAACGTCAACCAAACGATCGAGCAGTTTCCGGAGGATATCCGGACCATCGCGACATCGCTGGCCATTGAAAAGGGCGGGCCCGTAAAGCGCGCCCCGCTCATTCAGGAAATTTTGTTCCGGCTTGAGCGGCTGTATGAGCAATATTTGGCGCATGGCTTCCGTCCGATTAAGCTTCTTTGGGAAGGGTACGCCGTTTCGATCGGCAAGCCGGTGACAGCGAGAACGCTGAACGGCGTGATTCACGGCATCGCCCGCGGCATCACCGACGACGGGCTGCTCATCCTTGAAGATGAGCAAAAGGACATCCATTACATCCATTCTGCCGATATTCAGTTCTAATTTGCCACTAGAAAAATTGTAACAATTTTGTTAAAATACAAAGCGAGGAAAAGGGCAGTATCTTTCGCAAGAAGAACTGCACCGAGGCCGACAGCACGAATAGGTGAAGGAAATGATCTGCCTTGATCCTTTTTTGAAGGACTAGGACAGAGGGATGAACGAAACCGACGGCGGTTTTATGGCGTCCTTCTTTCTCAAGGCGGGAAAGAAGGACGTTTTGTTTCGGGCGGTTCATCTCCTCTGCAGTCAAAGAGGAGGGAACGAAAATGAAAGCGAAAACCGATTTTTTCCACATGAAGCAGGCGGGTGAGCCGATCGTGATGGTGACCGCCTACGATTTTCCGTCCGCGAAGCTTGCCGAGCAAGCCGGCGTCGACATGATTTTGGTCGGCGATTCGCTCGGCATGGTTGTGCTCGGGTATGATTCAACGATCCCGGTGACGGTCGATGATATGATCCACCATACGAAGGCGGTTCGCCGCGGTGCGCCGAACACGTTTATTGTCACCGATATGCCGTTTATGTCGTACCATGCGTCCAAAGAAGAGGCGCTGCAAAACGCCCGCCGCATCATGCAAGAGTCAGGGGCGAACGCCGTTAAAGTCGAAGGAGCGGATGAAGTCGTCGATATGATTGCCGCGCTGACGAAAGCCGGCGTGCCGGTCGTTGCCCATCTCGGGTTGACGCCGCAATCGGTCGGCGTTCTTGGCGGCTATAAAGTGCAAGGCAAAGATGCCGAAAGTGCGAAAAAGCTGCTCGATGATGCGAAACAATGCGAGCAGGCGGGAGCGATCGCCCTTGTCTTAGAGTGTGTTCCGAAGCAGCTCGGGGCGGCCATGGCCCGGGAACTCACCATTCCCGTCATCGGCATCGGCGCCGGGGCGGAAGTCGACGGCCAAGTGCTCGTGTATCACGATTTGCTTGGCTACGGTGTCACCCGCGTGCCGAAGTTTGTGAAACAATACGCGTCCATCCAAGAGACGATCGTTGAGGCGTTAGCCAACTACGTCGCTGATGTCAAACTGCGCCAGTTCCCGGAGCCGGCGCACACGTTTACGATGAAGGAAGAAGAATGGGTGGCGCTTTACGGAGGAAAGCAAGGATGATCGTGATGGATCAGATTGCAGCGATGCAGGCGCTCATGCGCCAATATCGCCGTGAAGGAAAGACGATCGGGTTCGTTCCGACGATGGGCTATTTGCATGAAGGGCATACCTCCCTCATCGATCGGGCGCGCGCGGAAAACGACATCGTCGTCCTAAGCGTTTTCGTCAACCCGCTTCAGTTCGGACCGAACGAAGACTTTGCCCGTTATCCGCGCGATTTCGAGCGCGACCGGCGCATCGCCGAACAGCATGGAGTCGACGTCTTGTTCCATCCGGAAGCGGACGAGATGTATCCGGAGCCGCTTACCGTACGAGCGATCGTTCAAGCGCGCGCCGACGTGCTGTGCGGACGGTCGCGCCCCGGCCATTTTGACGGCGTGGCGACGGTGCTCATGAAGCTGTTCAACATTGTGATGCCCGACCGCGCGTACTTTGGGATGAAAGATGCCCAACAGGTGGCGGTCGTCGACGGCTTGATCCGCGATCTCAATTTTCCGATCGAGCTCGTGCCGGTGCCGACGGTCCGCGAGGCGGACGGGCTGGCGAAAAGCTCGCGCAACGTCTATTTGTCGCCGCAAGAACGGAGTGAGGCGCCGGCGCTGTATGCAGCGCTTCAAGCAGCCGCTTCCGCCGTCGAACGAGGGGAGCGGAGCGCAGCGGCCATCCGCCGGATGGTTAGAGAGCATATTGAAGCGCATACGCACGCTGAGATCGATTATGTCGAAGTATGTTCATATCCGGACTTGACGCCGCTTGAGACGCTCGCCGGGACAGTGCTGATCGCTGTCGCCGTCCGATTTGCGAGCGCCCGGTTGATCGACAATATCATGATTGAGTTGCCCAAAACCGGCGAACAAGGGTATGGAAAGGGGGAGCAAGCATGTTTCGCACGCTCATGAACGCCAAAATTCACCGCGCTCGTGTAACAGAGGCCAATCTCGATTACGTCGGCAGCATCACGATCGATGAAGATATTTTGGATGCCGTCGGCATTGTGGCGAATGAAAAAGTACAGGTAGTGAACAATAATAATGGAGCCCGTTTTGAAACATACGTCATCCCCGGTGAGCGCGGCAGCGGCGTCTTTTGCCTAAACGGCGCCGCCGCCCGCCTTGTGCAAAAAGGGGACGTTATTATCGTCATCTCATATGTGCTCGTTCCAGAGGAAAAAATCGCCGCCCATCGACCGAAAATCGCGATTATGGACGAAAACAACCGGATTGTGCAGCTCATCGCCGAAGAGCCGGCGCATACGGTTTTATGAGGGCAAAAAGGGGCTTTCCGCCCCTTTTCGTTTTGAGGTGATCGTTTATGGCAACGCGCTTTGTCATCATTGACTTGGAGACAACCGGAAATGGGCCGAAAAAAGGCGATCGGATCATCCAGCTCGGCATGGCGGTCGTCGAAGATGGCCTGATTGTCGAACGGTTTGCCAGCTTTTTTAACCCGGAACAGCCCATTCCGCTGTTCATTCAGCAACTGACGAACATCAACGAACAGATGGTCGAAGGAGCGCCGCTGTTTGCTGACAAGGCGGGCGAGATCGCCGCCTTGATGCACGGTGCTTACTTTGTCGCCCATAACGTCGACTTTGATTTGCCGTTTTTGCAGGCCGAGCTTGAACGGGCTGGCTGGCCGCCGTTTGCCGGTCCGACGATCGATACGGTCGAGCTCGCCCGCATCGTGTTGCCGACTGCCGAAAGCTATAAGCTCGGCGATTTGGCGAGGCAGCTCGGCCTTCACCACGATCGTCCGCATCAAGCGGACAGCGATGCGGAAGTGACCGCCAAGCTGTTCATTGCCTTGCTCAAGCGGCTCTCCCGTCTGCCGCTTATGACGCTTGAGCAACTGCGCGGTCTTGCCCGCCACTTGAAAAGCGATATTTACTTGCTCCTTGATGCGGTCATCGCCAAAAAGCGGAACAAGGCGCCGGCCGACCGCGCTGTCGCCGTATACCGCGGCATTGCGTTGAAACAACCGGCGCCGGAGCCAGATGAGAGCGATCGGCGCCCCGCTTTGGCTTCGTTCGCTGCCTTTTGCGAACAGGAGCCGCCCCTTCCGCTTCCCGGCTACAAGCGGCGCGCGGGGCAGTGGGAGATGATGCGGCTCGTTTATGAGGCGCTGTCGACGTCCCAGCACGCGCTCATTGAAGCAGGGACTGGACTTGGCAAATCGCTCGCCTATTTGATTCCCGCTGCTTTTTTTTGCCTGTGAGCAGC
>NZ_ATCO01000092.1:0-10352 GCF_000422025.1 Geobacillus sp. WSUCF1
GACGCCGTGTTTGGCAAAGGTCCTGCCCAACCCAGGGAAAATATCCTCTAAATGTTGCAACGTCGCCTTATGGAAGTAGATCGCCCGGCTCCCCGGCCGAAGGCGGTCTTTTGGCTCCGCCTCGATCACCGTCGCCGGCAGTCCGAAATGACGCAATGCCAAGGCCGCAGTTAATCCGATCGGTCCTGCCCCGACAACGAGAACAGGGCGCCGTTGAACGTTTGGTTGGTTCATCGTCTCTTCTCCTTTCCATTTTCCTATCATGGTCAGCTCACTTGTTGCGGACGGTTGCGCTCGTCAATGACCCGTTTCGCTTTCATGGAGAAACGTGGCAATGATCCCGACGGGACCCGTTCGACATCAATTCGAATGCCAATCCGTTCTCTGAGACGGTCGCTAAACGCCGCCCGACATCCTCTTCCGACTCGATTTGCACTTTTACTTGATTCATTTCGTGCTCTGTGTAATAGACAATGCGAAATTCTTTAATCTCCATAAATTCCCTAACAATCGTTTCAATCGACGATGGAAAAATGTTAACGCCACGAACAACAACCATGTCATCAGCCCGTCCAATAATCCCACCAGGTAAAAAGCGATACGAATTGCCACAAGAACATGGCGCTGACGAACAAAGCACGATATCTCTCGTCCGGTAACGAATAAGTGGGTAACCGTAACGGCTGAAGTTGGTAAGCACAAGCTCTCCGCGCTCCCCTTCCTTCACCGGCTGCAATGTTTCCGGATCGATGATTTCCGCCAAAAATTGTGCTTCGTTAATATGAAGCCCGTTGCGAGCCGAACATGAGTAGCCGTACGCTCCCATTTCCGTCATCCCGGCATGATCGTACACGGCCGCTCCCCAGCGTGTTTCAATTTGCTCCCGCGTTGACGGCACCGATCCCCCCGGCTCTCCTGCGGTGATGATGGCTCTGATCGGCGTCGATGGTAAATCGATGCCCATTTCCTCAGCACTTCGGATAAATGAAGGGCATAGCTCGGCGTGCAAAGCAATACGGTCGCCCGGTTTTCAATCATGCTGTACAACCGCTCCTTCGACGACTGGCCGCCTCCGGGGATGACAAGCGTTCCCATTTTTTTCGCCGCCTCATAGGCAGACCAAAAACCGATAAACGGTCCGAACGAAAACGCCAAAAACAGGCGGTCGCGGTTTGTCACTCCGCTTGATTTCAATACTTCAACCCAACAATCCCGCCACCAGTTCCAGCTTTCTTCCGTATCCAAAATTTTCAGCGGCTTGCCGGACGTGCCGGATGTTTGATGATAGCGGACATAGCTCGTTTCCGGGTAGCAGTGGTTCCGGCCAAACGGCGGGTAGAGCTGTTGGTCTTGCACAAGCTCTTCTTTCGTTGTAAAAGGCAACTTCCGAAAATCATCCATGGTTTGGATTGGCAAGCAAATATCGCGAAACTTCTCCTTGTAAAACTCATTAAACTGAGTGACAAAAACAAGCAATTCATTGATTTTATGAAGCTGATACTGTTTCAAACTCAGCTCCATCTCTCGAACCGACAACTCCATTCGCTTTTCGATCCCCTCTTTCTATTTTCTTTAATCACATTTACAATATTTAAAACGTTCTGAAAGTTATGTTATACTATTATTGTCCCGTATAAAAGTTTTGTATTCCTCTATACGAAACATGGTAAGATTTTTTGAAAACGATTTCTTATTAAACGAAGGAGGCAGAGCAACTCGTGGAAGTTCGCAAAACTCGAACGTCTTTTTCGTCATTAGAAAATGCCTTGAGACTGCTGCAACTATTTTCGATGGATGAAACAGAACTTAGCATCACCGATATTTCCGAAAGGCTGAATATCAGCAAAAGCGCCGCCCATCGGCTGCTGCAAACGTTAAAAAGCGAGGGATTTGTCAAAAAAGACGCGAAAACCAACCTATACTCCCTCGGTGCTTCTTTATTGGCAATGAGAAAAATCATTCATTCCCGATTTCCGATTTGCCAGATCGCTCTCCCTTTCTTGCAAGAACTTGTTTCGCTATCAGGAGAAAGCGCACATATCGCCACCCTGCACGGCGCTGATGTCATTTATTTGCACAAAGTAGAGTGCGATCACCCGATTCGTCTTCTTTCTTACGTCGGCAAAAAAAACCCGGCGTTTTGCACGAGCACCGGTCAAGCCATTCTCGCTTATCAACCAAGAGAGACGATCGACCGCATCATCGCCCGTGGACTCCCAGCGTTTACACCAAGAACGATCACCTCACCGTCTACACTTCTAGAAAAACTCGCACAAGTCAAACAACAAGGCTATGCCATCAGCCGAGAAGAACTTCATGAAGGGGTGACGTCAATCAGCGCCCCAATCCCCCACCGCAATGGGGAGGTGCGCTATTCTGTTTCGATCGCTGGACCGATCCAACGCATCAACGACCGTTCCATCCCTCATCTCGTACAGCTTGTCATGCAAACAGCCCATGCGATTTCTGCCAAACTGTAAAGCTGTCCGCCAAATTTATAGAGCAAGCACAGATGGCATGAAAACCAAAAGGAGGTGTCTTACTTGGAAAAAGCGGCGGATACTCTTTCCTCTGTTAAAAACGGGATGCGCATTTTGCGCTTATTTTCTGTTGAAACACCGGAGCTGGGCGTTACAGAGATGGCGCAACGACTTGGGCTGCACAAGACGACCGTTCACCGACTAGCCACCCTATTAGAAAAGGAAGGATTTCTCGAGCAAAACAAGAAAACACGCAAATACCGCCTTGGCCTTTCTATTTTGCATTTAAGTGGAGTGATTGATCTGCATACTGAAATATTTAAGGACGCTGTTCCGATCCTGGAATCATTGATGAAGGAAGCTAATGAAGCTGTTCATTTATCTGTGTTGGAAGACGACCGAATCGTTTACTTATACAAAATCGAATGTCCACACCCAGTGCGCCTGCTCTCTCATATTGGCCGAAGCAACCCGTGCACGTGCACAAGCTCAGGAAAAGTCATTCTAGCGTTCAGTCCGAAATCGATAGTAGAAAGCATTCTCCGCCGCGGGCTGCCAAAATACGGACCGAACTCGGTGACTGACCGTAACGAGTTCATCCGCCAGTTAGCCACCATCCGCCAGCAAGGGTACGCCGTCTGCATCGACGAACTGCATGAAGGAGCGACAAGCATCGCCGCTCCGATCCGTGACTATTCCGGTGATGTCGTCGCCGCCGTCAGCATCGTCGGGCCGAATCAGCGGATCACTCAAGCAAACATTCTCCGGCTGGTTGAGCTCGCCTGCCAAGCCGCCCGAGACATTTCATTGCTGCTCGGATATTATGACTAAAGGGTTCTCTCCCTCTCTGCTAAATAAGTGCAACCAATGACCAAAAGATGAACAGCTGCCGTATCATCACAAAAAGCCTGGAAGATCCGACTAAACCCGATCTCCCAGGCTTTTCTCTATTAAAACGGATACGTTCTTGCCTTCGTCTGCACGGACACCCATTTCACCGTCGTAAATTCATCGACCACCCATGGGTTTCCAAAACGGCCTAGGCCGCTTGCTTTATTGCCGCCAAACGGAATGTTCGGAGCGTCATTGACCGTTTGATCGTTAATATGTGTCATACCGCTGTCAATTTGCAGCGCCCATTCTTTTCCTTTTTCAACATCACTTGTAAAAATGGCGGAACTGAGCCCATATTCCGTTTGGTTGGCGATAGCGATCGCCTCTTCGTCTGTTCTCGCCTTAATCACCACAGCAATGGGGGCAAACAACTCTGTTTGGGCGAGCTTGCTCGCTGGATCGACATCCACAAATACATACGGGGTCAGCACATTACCGATTCGCTTTCCTTCCAAAGCCATTCGAATACCTTCTCGTTTTGCTTCTTCGATCATTTGCAACGCCTTTTGCATTTGCTTTTCGTTGATGATCGGTCCGATCACAGTGCTCGGATCGCGCGGATCGCCGCACGGGAGCGCAGCCGCTCTTTGCACGAACTTCTCAACAAATTCGTCATACTTGCTCTCGTGGACGATGATGCGATTGATGATCATGCAAATTTGTCCTTGGTGAATGAATTTTCCGAAAATAGCTGCATTAACCGCTTGATCTACGTCGCGTCAGATAAAACGACAAATGGGCTGTTTCCTCCTAATTCCAACGCCACTCGTTTTAACTGTCTGCCGGCGATCTCCCCAATTCGTCTGCCTACCGCCGTCGACCCCGTGAAGCTGATGAGGCGTGGGTGTGGGTTGGTCAACATCTCATCACCAATCTCATCAATGTCGGTTAACAAAACGTTCAATACCCCTTTCGGCAGCCCGGCATACTCAAACGCTCGGGCGATCACCACTCCCCCGACAAGCCCGACTTGAATATCAGGTTTATGCACAACAGTGTTGCCCAGAGCGATCGCCGGCACAATCGTTCGCAGCGATAAGTTTAATGGAAAGTTGAAAGGAGAAATGGAAGCAATCACACCCAATGGCAATCGGTAGATGTAGTTGACTTTCCCCTCTATATTCGAAGGCACCTCTCTCACAGTCCGCACTTCATCGACATAATGCAACGCCTCTTCGAAGAGCTCGAGAGCCAAATGAAACTCGACATTCGCCTTCAATAAAGTGCCCCCTGTTTCGCGAACAATCAAATCGACGATCTCCTCACGATTTGCTTGTAAATATTCCATCGCTTTGTGCAATACTTCTTTTCGCTGAGCAGCTGAGGAGCGCCCCCACTCCTTTTGCGCTTCACCTGCCGCTTCAAACGCACGGTGAAGCTGTTCAACTGTCGCTAACGGGACAGAGGCAACAACCGGCCGATCATACGGATTCAAAATATCATAGGTGCGGCCGCTTTCTCCTTCTACCCATTCTCCATTAATAAAGCTTTTGTTCCATTGTTCGTAACGTTCCATTTTTCTTTCACTCCTTAGCAAATTATCTCAAGCCGAAACCCCCAAATACTTATGCTGGACATCTTCATTGACCATCAATTCATCCGGCGAACCGCTCCATACGATTTTTCCTTTATTCATAATTAAGATTACATCTGCTGCCTTGCAGGCTAGGGAGATGTTTTGCTCCACAATTAAAATCGATAACCCCGCCTCTTTCAACTGAACGATAATCTCCCCAACTTGGTCAATGATGACCGGAGCCAATCCTTCAGATGGTTCATCCATTAATAAAAACTCTGGATTGGTCATCAGCGCCCGCCCGATGGCCAGCATTTGCTGCTGGCCGCCTGATAACTGCGTGCCGAAGTTGTTTTCCCGTTCCTTTAAGACAGGGAACAATTCATAAATTCTCTCCAGCCCCCAATGGCCGCGGCCTTCCTGCTTTCGTTTCCGTGCCGGCATCGTCAAGTTTTCTTTTACCGTCAGCGACGGAAAAATTCTTCTCCCCTGCGGCACGAAGCCAATGCCAAGGCGGGAAATTTGATGGGGAGGAAGCGATTCAATCGGTTGATCTTTAAACCGGATGCTTCCTTGTTTTGCTTTATGCAACCCGACAATTGTATGGATGGTGGTCGTTTTCCCTGCTCCGTTTCGCCCGAGCAGGGCGACGCATTTTCCCTGTGGAACAGAAAAACTCACTCCTTGAAGAATGTAGCTTGTTCCGTAATAAGAATGAACATCTTGAAGCTCAAGCATGTTGTTTCGCTCCTCCCCCGAAGTAAATTTTCTTAACCATCTCATTGTTTCTAATCTCGTCTGGCGATCCGCTTAAGATAACTTCCCCATGATGCAGAACCGTGATGCGGTCCGCAATGGAAAAGACGACATCCATATCATGTTCCACCACCACTAGCGCTATAGAACGGGGCAATTTTTGAATCATTGCCGCTGTCTGCGCCGTTTCCGCTGGCGACATTCCGGATGTCGGTTCGTCAAGCAAAAGAACTTTCGGGTTGCTGGCCATGGCCAACA
The DNA here is from genome assembly GCF_000422025.1 of Geobacillus sp. WSUCF1. NCBI lineage: Bacteria > Bacillati > Bacillota > Bacilli > Caryophanales > Anoxybacillaceae > Geobacillus > Geobacillus sp. WSUCF1. The sequence continues at coordinate 5,905 of NZ_ATCO01000092.1, forward strand.
ACACTTCAAGCAATCGCTGCTCCCCATAGGAAAGATGTTTCACCTTTACATGACGGCGATCGGCAATTTCCCATTGCTCCAAAATATCGTTTGTTTCCTTGCGTATATCGGACCGGACGGTCAGGGGCGAAAAAATATCGTACCGATACGGTTTTTTCGCTGCGAGCGCCAAATGAATATTTTCTTCCACCGTCAAGTCGCCAAATAGGTTGTTTTTTTGAAACGTCCGCGATATCCCTAAATGGACAAGGCGGTGGGCAGGAAGTTTGCTGATCTCTTTTCCGTCCAAATACACAGCACCGGCATCAATAGGCAGAATGTTCGTTATGCAATGGAAAAGAGTCGTTTTCCCTGCACCATTTGGACCGATGATGACATGGCGCTCTCCAGGGCCCACCTCCAAAGAAACGTTGCGCAACACTTGCAACGTTTTGAACGATTTGCTAATGTTTTCTACTTTAAGCAGACTCAATGGACTGCCTCCCCCTTCTTTACCGGTTGTTGCGAAACCGCTTTACCTGTCTGTTTGCGGAAAACCAAAAAATGCCTTCCGTGTTGCAGCCAATGAATAAGTCCTCCTTTTCCAGCAAGAACAAGAGCGACAAGCAGTCCCCCCATGATCATCGGCCATCGTTCGGTATACGTGCTCATAAAATTTTGCAAGTAAACAAAGACGCTGGCCCCAAGCGCCGGTCCAAGCAGCGTGCCGACTCCACCGATAATCACCATCACCATCACTTGCCCAGAAAACATCCAGCTGGATAAATCCGGTGAAACAAAGACGTTAAAATAGGCATAAAGCGCACCAGCCAGTCCCGCCAATGATCCCGACAATGTATAAACGAGAAGTTTGTAGACTCGAACGTTATAACCGAGAGCGCTCATCCGTGCCTCATTTTCCATTACACCTCTCGTAATCTTTCCGGCCGGTGATCCCACAAACAGATACAAAAGAAAGTAAGACATGACAAAAGCGATCCCCATCACATAATAGAGAGCATTTGGAGACACAATTTCTCCAAAACCAAAATTCATGACAGCGGAAACGGACATTCCATCTGCTCCGCCTGTCCAAGGCTTTAATTGCCAAAACAAAACATACAGCAATTGTCCAAATGCGAGGGTAATCATCAAAAAGTAAAATTTGGACGTACGGATAAACACAGCTCCGGTGACCAAGGCAATCAGCCCGGAAATGACAACGGACAACAGAAGCAGCAAGTATGTGTTCGCTACATGCTGACCAATGACCGCAACCGTATAAGCGCCGATGCCAAAAAAGCCGGCATGCCCAAGCGACACCATTCCCCCATAGCCCATGATCAACCCGAGCTCATTGCAAAAATCGCCATGATATAAATCTCCGTCGCCAAATTGATCCCGAAATCGGACAGAACAAGCGGCATAGCGAAAACAAGAGCAATCAGCAACACAACGCCAAGCAACAGCTTTTTCACTCTATGCCACCTCTCTTCCGAACAATCCTTGCGGACGGATGATGAGGACAATCATCATGATGAGAAACACCGTCAACATCGATAAAGACGGGAACCATACCTTTCCGAGCGTTTCAATCACTCCGATGGCAATCGCTCCAATAAACGAGCCCTTCCATGAGCCTAAACCGCCGATAACGACGACAATGAGAGACGTGACGAGAATCTCACTGTCCATTCCCGTATACATGCCGATCAACGGCCCGCCCAATACGCCGCTCAATCCTGCCAGCGCCGCCCCAAACGCAAATACCCCGGTAAAGACGAGCCCAACATTGATGCCAAGGGCGCTAACCATGGCACGGTCGTCCACACCTGCACGAATGATCGCCCCAATACGCGTTTTCGTTTCCAAGTACCATAGCAACAAAGCCAATAGGCAGCCAATAAAGACAACAAATAGCCGATAAACCGGAAACGCCGTGTCTCCAATGGATAATGATCCGCTCAACAAATCTGGTACAGGAAGCGTGTGCATCTCCGTTCCCCATATCCATTCAACAGCATCGGCAATGATGAAACTTAACCCAAAGGTCAGCAACACTTGTTCAAGCTCTTTGCCATATACATGCTTAATCAGCCATTTTTCCAGGAATAATCCGAATATAGCTGTCAGAAAGACAGCTAGAAATAAGGCAATCCAAAAATTTAGTTCTTCATTGATAAAAGTAAACGCAATATAAGCGCCAAGCATAAACAACGTTCCATGGGCAAGATTTACGACATTCATGACCCCAAGGATAATCGTCAAACCAGCAGCAATCATGAAATAGAGCATCCCATAGGCCACTCCTGTCAACAACTGTGCTGAAATGGCGGACACCCCTGATCCCACCTTTTTCTCTAAATTTTTAGCATCTTCATTCAGAAGTTGTACTTGACTGTTTCAAAATATGTCATACTTTGTTCAGAAAAAATTAAGTTCCATCACTAATTTTTTAGCAAGGAGGAGACGATCATCTCCTCCTTGTTGATGAATTAAAACGGCGAGGCCTCAGGCATCTTTACATTCTCTACCGTCTCAAGTATTTGAGGAACAATTGCACCGTCTTTTAAAACATTTTTTGAAATATAGAAATTTTGAATCGGGTTATGTGTTGCCGGATCGATCGTAATTTTGCCACGCGGACTATCGAGAGAAATGCCTTTCAAGATTTTAATCAAATCCTGAGAGTTTAAACTCCCAGCTTTATTTATTGCTTGATCAATCGCTGCTGCTGAGTCATATCCTTGGACAGCAAAAATATTTGGCAATTTCCCATATTTCTCTTTATAAGCTTCAACAAATTGTTTGTTTTGTTCATTATCCAAATACGGTGAATAGTTGATGCCGGCAATGATTCCTTCAGCCGCTTCACCAGTCGGCTGAGTCAAAAGCTCATCCCCAAACTCCAGGGGGCCTGTCAACGGAATCTTCCCTTTTAAACCAAATTCTTTATACTGGGTAATAAACCGAATACCGTCGCTTCCAGTAAAGAACGCGTAAATGAAATCCGGCTTTTCCGCTGATGCCTCTTGAAGATACGGAGCAAAGTCGTTCGTGTTCAATTTCGGATAAATTTCTTTCAAGACTTTTCCGCCCGCCGCTTCAAAGGCAGCCTTGAACGCCCGAAGCACTTCCTTTCCGGCTGGATAGTCCGGCGCAAGGATAACGGCTTTTTTGCCTACTTGTTCTGCTAAATATTTCGCGGTGCTGCTGCCGTTTTGCCAGTTCGAGAACGAGACACGATAGACGTAATCGCTCTTTTTGCTCCACGAAAGGTCATCACCAGCAGCGTTGGCATCGATTAGCACTTTTTTATCCTTTTCGACTTCATCACGCAATGCATACGCAACCGCTGAAGAAATCGGCCCTACCAGGATATCAACTTTTTCCCCATGAACGAGTTGCCGATATTTGCGCAAAGCCACCTGTGGGTTCGCTTCATCATCTTCTACCTTCATTTCGACTTTCTTCCCGCCAAGCATCCCGTTATGCTGCTCCAAATACAATTGGAATCCGTTTACAATCCCCTCGGACAGAGGCGCAAACGTACCGGTTTGGGAAAGAATAAAACCAATTTTGACCGATCCCCCCGAACCTCCTCCTTTATCATCCGAACCGGATCCGCTCGATGTGCTGCTTTGCGCGCATCCCGTTGTCATGAGCAGGGCGGCCATCGCCATCACCCCTGCTGCCCGTTTCCAAATCCCTTTCGTTTTCCTCATTCTTCTCGCCCCCTTTGTTATTAAAGCGTTTTCATTTTTTGTCAAATGAATAGATTGCAATCAAAAAATCGGAATCCCTCCCTAGCGCAGGCCACGTAATATATTGTAAATATTTAAAAGATTACAACTATTATATTAATGCAAAAGTTGTTGCATATGAAAGCGTTGTACTCCTCTATATGAAACAAAATGAGTTTGCTTTTTTAGTAGAAAACCTAATGAAGCTACGTTCACGAGTGCTGTGTAGTCTGTTGAGGAATGTACACCATCTTGTACTGAGCAGGAGCAGGTTCAAACGTCATCACGACATTCCCGCTGCCGGATGATTGACCATACCCATAATAACGGCTTTGATAGTTTTCTTGAATGACACCGAGCAAGGCAGCCAGGTGGCGCCCTCCGGATTCAACACCCGCTGCACGCGCGTACTGTGGAAGCATGTTCCAGGCGGCTTGCACATTATTGCTTTGTAAGTATTGCAAAAATTGCCGATCCAATGCCTGCTCGGCCAATGTCGGCAGCGCCTCGGGCCGACGGACGAGATTATGCGCCAGTGCACCACTACATACAAACATCGTCTTTTTTTTTGCTTTCGCGCAGCACTTTGCCGATTACTTGCCCCCATGTGTACGTTTCTTCCAAGTTCGCCGCCCACGTCACCGATAGGCTGATGACGGCGATGTCCTCATTCGGCGCTAAATAGCGGAGCGGAACAACCGTCCCGTAATCCCAAATGTAGGTCGG